>JANNCH010000528.1:0-5175 GCA_031386315.1 Pseudobdellovibrionaceae bacterium | reverse complement strand
GAAGAAGTTGATCCCGAGCTTCGTCAGTTAGTGGAAGATGTTATTTTAAACAAACACCCTCAAGCTGCCGAATTGTTGTTGCAGGCGGCTGAAAAATACAAGTCTGACAAAAGCGCCGAAAAACAAGTCATTCATCAAGAGGACTGGCGCGGTCTGACTTTGCAGCAAAGAATTACGCATGCTTTGGTAAAGGGAATCGACACTCACATTGTGGAAGACGCTGCAGAGGCAAGATTGCAATTAGGCCGCCCATTAGATGTCATCGAAGGTCCGCTGATGGAAGGCATGAAGGTTGTTGGAAAACTTTTTGGCGAAGGTAAAATGTTTTTACCACAAGTCGTAAAGAGTGCGCGCGTGATGAAAAAAGCCGTGGCCTACCTTGAACCTTATATGGAAGAAGAGAAAAGGGCCAACAACAGTCTGCAGAAGCAAGGGACGTTTGTAATTGCGACAGTGAAGGGTGATGTCCATGATATTGGAAAAAATATCGTAGCAGTTGTACTAGCCTGCAATGGTTATAAGGTTGTCGACCTTGGTGTCATGACTTCGATTCAAAAAATTACGAAGGCGATCGAAGAGCACCAAGCTGATATGGTGGGCTTGAGTGGATTGATTACTCCGTCCTTGGATGAAATGATTTTTAATCTTCAAGAATTTGAACGCTCAGGTATGAAAATTCCTGTTTTAATTGGTGGTGCAACGACCAGTCGTGTGCATACCGCGGTGAAGTTAGATCCGCACTATTCAGGCTCTGTAGCCCATGTGGGCGATGCTTCATTGGTTGTTGAGATGTGTAGCAAGCTTGTCAGTCCGAATACCAGAGAGGCCTTTTCGTTAGAACTCAAAAAAAGCAATTTGGATATTCGTGAAAGTTATTTGAAGTCGCAGCTAGAGCAAGAGGTTTTGACTCTGCCCGAGGCTCGCAAAAAGAAGTTTCAATGTGATTGGCAGAATGTCGAAATTTCATCTCCTCAGCATACAGGCGTCATGGAGCTGCCGATACAAATTCAAGAAGTGGCCGAGTTCATTGATTGGAGTCCGTTTTTCTGGGCTTGGGAACTTAAGGGAACATTTCCCAAAATTTTAGAATCTGAAAAGTACGGCGACGAAGCGACAAAATTGTTTCGTGATGCCCAAGTGATGCTTAAAAAAATTATCCGCGAAAAAAGATTGAAGCCCCGTGTTTTAGTCGCAACCTTTGCAGCCTCTTCGAAAGAAGATGAAGTGTTGGTGTACGATCAGAACCAACAGCTTGTTGAAACCTTGCGCTTTGATAGGCAAACTCGCAAAAAAGTGGCGAACAATGATATTTATTATTGTCTCGCAGATTTTGTTGCACCGACAGAAGTGAAGCGTAAAGATCACATTGGATTTTTTGTCGTCACCGCGGGACCAGAGATCGAAGAGATGGCCCATGAGTTTGAGGCTGACCACGATGATTACAACTCTATTTTAGTGAAAGCTGTGGGGGATCGCTTGGCCGAAGCCCTGGCTGAGTATTCTCATAAATGGATGCGTGCAAACTTTGGTATTTTTGAAGCGTTGACTCGCGAAGATCTGATTGCTGAAAAGTATCGAGGTATCAGACCTGCGCCAGGCTATCCGGCCTGCCCTGACCACAGTGAAAAGCTCAAAATTTGGAAGTTACTAGATGTTGAAAATAAGACAGGTGTGCGGCTGACTGAAAACTTTGCGATGACTCCACCGTCGAGTGTTTCTGGTTATTACTTTATGCACCCACAGGCCAAGTACTTCGCTATCTAATTTGTTCAGTAGGTAACTGTACAAGAGTGTGGAAAGGCTTTGCCAAAGACTCAATCAGAGTGCTTACAAATCAGAAATGTAATGCCTCTTATTTGGACACTTGTATTTTTAACAGTTCCTGTTTTTTCTTTACAAATCAAATGCTTAGGTTGCAAAAATAGTTTTAAATAAACATCGATCTGTTTTGTTTTGAGCAAGAAAATACACTTGGCAAAGGACGTATCTCTGCATAGAAACATAACATGCAGCACTTTTCTGGTAAAAAGGTACTGATTGTTGATGATGACGAAGACATTCGCGCATTGTTATGTCAGGTACTACGTAAAGATTTTCAAGTTTTTCAAGCCTCTAGCGGTAACGAGGCTTGGACTATGTTACAAGGTCAAGACTTTGATGCCGTCGTCAGTGATATGAGAATGCCTGATGGAACTGGGGATGAATTGCTGTTGAAAATCAAAAAGCAATTTAGTGACAAAGTACCTGTCATTATCATTACTGCCTTTTCGGATCAGCCCGCTGAATATTTAATTCAGTGTGGAGCCAGCGCGGTATTTCCGAAACCTTTCGATTACGAACAAGTCATAACTTCTCTTAATAGTCTTACGAGCCGCTAATGAAGAATCAGGAGTTTCGCGACTGGGCAACTCAGCAGTGTATTCCTGTGTTTTACGGAAGCGCTTTTTTGATTATTTTTTTCGTGAATGCATTTCACTGGATCATGCTTCTTATTAGCGATGGGCTACATGATAGTTTACCAACTCGCCTATGGGCCTCGTTGCCTGCAGCTGTTTTGACAGCTCTAGTCTTGAGCAAACCTCATTTCAAAAAATATATCATAGAATTTCAAACCATACAGATTTCAGCTATGGTTATTGGTTGTATGTGGGTTACAGGGCTTGCACATTTTCACCCGTACTACTTAACGGCAGGTGCCATGGGATGGATTTTGCTTTGGGCAATTGGTATTCCAATTCCTATATTAGAAGTTCTCTTTTTAGTTCGTGGTTGCACTTAGAACACCTGAACTTACATCGAAGTAAAGTTTTGAGTTCGATGCTTTTTTATGACAGAGTCTAACTATGTCAAAAAAAGTAGAATTAACGAAAAAAGTCCCTTCCTTTAAAGTCGTCTCTTCATCCGATGAAGTATTCGTGCTGTCTGAAAAAAAAGGTAAAAAAATAGTTTTATATTTTTACCCGAAAGACAGCACACCTGGCTGTACCATCGAGGGTATTGAGTTTAGTAAACTTATTTCTATGTTTAAAAAACTCAATACTGAAGTGTATGGTATTTCGCGAGATAATTTAAAAGCCCACGAGAAATTCATTTGTAAATATAATTTTAAATTCCCTCTTTTGTCAGATGAGGATAGTCAGGTTTGCGACCTTTTTGATGTCATTAAAAAAAAGCATCTCTATGGCAAAAAGTTCATGGGGATTGAGCGATCGACCTTTGTGATAGATGAAGACTTAAAACTAGTGGGTGAGTTTCGCAAGGTGAAAGCCGAGGGACATGCAGCTCAGATTCTAGAGTTTGTAAAGGGCCTCTAGATTTATATGCATAATAAGTATAAATAGTTATTTAATATTCATTTCATTTTTTTTAAGGACTTGGGTAGAAGCAGTCATCGCTCACTTCAACTTCATAAATGGGGTCCTATGAAAAATCTTATATTTGGCTTATTCTTTTTAGCTTCAACAGTATCCTTTGCGAATAGTCGGACAAGTAGTACCAATGACAAGTCGTCCCTTCGTGTAGCTATAAAGCTATTATCAGAGGTAGCAGCCCGTTCAGACAGCTTCAAGGTTCAACCCAATTCAGATTTGAAATCGATGATCGCAGAAGCTGCGCTCGTTCACTACAGTGCTGAGTCCATGGAAGATTTTGAGCAAAGCTGGGTGGGTGAAGATAGTTCTGCCTGGGGTGCAGACGAAATGAGCTGGGGAACAGATACTGTTGATGGCGCTGAAGGCTACGTGGACATGGTTTTAGCAGACACTCGCGAGAGTCTCAGCGGCGAAGAGGGTGCTGAAGAAACTTTCAAAAGCAGCAGCGCCAAGGCAAAAAAAGTATTTCAGATCTTACGCAAATTCAAAAATGTTAAATATGGTGTAGGCCCCGTTGGCGCCATACAGTGTGGTGTCACTTTCGCGGCTCTTTTAATAATCGATACTGAAACTGGCGACGTTTATGAAATCACCATGGAAGGCTCGGGCTGCTAATTTTTAGTAGTATCTAATTAATGTGTCTTGCGCAGTGATATGGCAATTATCTGATGTAGCACTGTGCAAGATTGAAATGTGCAAATCCTGAGGATCCACCAGTACCCCGACAATGGCTGTGCGATGTGATCCGTAGACTTTGACTGTCATACTCATCTCGGCACCGCAGGCTCCATCGCTGGTATTTTTAATTACCTGACTAGCAATGAAGTGAGTCGAATCCATCCATACAATTTTTAGATCGTCCGGTAAGTTTTGGACATTTGGTAAAACCAAAACGGCGCCTTTAAATTTTGAATCGATTATTTTTGAGGTTTCTAAGCATATCTTTTCGGGCACATCGCTCAAATTTTGTGCGGCTTTGAAGCAAACAGATTGAGAAGCATTTTGTGCGTTCACCACGCTTACAATCGAAAAACCTAGGATAGAAAGCAAAAATAATTTCATGTGTGCTCCTGTTCTTACTCAAAACTTGTAACACAGAACAGTCGGGTGGATTGTCAGGGTTTGATCAGCACTGGCTACAGGTCACTTCCAAAGGGTCTTTAATTTGATTTGAAGTCGGATTTCAGATTTTTTAAGAATTTATCTGACCTTAGGGTATTTTTCTAGTTTTTTGGGTCACTCCTGTTACGCTTAGTTATGTCTTCTATTGAGCGCTTGCGTACGTTTATATCTAAAGCCCTGACCCATTCGAATTGGGACAAGCTTGCTGTGCAAAAGCAATGGGATGATGAGCTGATTAACTTAAAAGACGAATGCTTAGCTTCTTTTTTAATCGAAACAGTTAGAACCCATGATGCTTTCAACTTTATCATTGAAGAAATTTGGGTTTTTGAAAAGGGTAAGGATTCTTCGACGGCTCTCGAATATAAAATATTTCTTGATCAATTATTATTTTCAATTGATTTCGTTAGATATGCGGACGTGATTCGTGCGGCAAGTTTGGATCAAATCAAACAACTGACGAAATTTTTGGATTTCATTGAAAATGATCTAACGAAACGAATTAAAAAAGTTCCGTTGCTTGGTCGACGAGTTATTGTCGGCGAATTGCTACAATTAATGGGAAAAGCATTTCAAATTGAATCTGACCTCAGTCATCAGAAAATCGATTCTGGAAAAACAGTGTCGTACTACCGTAGTTTTGATTTCTTAGATGAGTTTTTTGAGCTTAATTATGATGGTG
>JANNCH010000525.1:0-7409 GCA_031386315.1 Pseudobdellovibrionaceae bacterium | reverse complement strand
GTCACATCCACAAGGGTTGCAACGGCGGGTGCAGAAGCAGAGGCCGGATCGAATCCTACCTTGCGCAAAAGAAATGGCAGCATGGATCCAGTGATTGTACCCCACATAACAATACCCAAAAGACTGGCGCCCACAGTGCATGCGATCAATACATAGTGTTCGCCGTAAAGGCTTTCACGTGTCGGCCATAAGATAATACGCAAAAATCCAACTAAGCCAAGACATGTACCCAAGGCTAAACCTGCAATCAACTCGCGCGAAAGAACTCGCCACCAGTCTTTCAGGCGCACTTCACCCAGGGCCATCGCACGAATGATCAATGTGGATGCCTGCGAACCAGAATTACCACCTGAGCTAATAATCAGTGGAATAAAAAGGGCTAAAACAACAGCGCGCTCGATTTCATGTTGAAAATAACCCATGGCAGTTGCTGTGAACATTTCGCCAAAAAATAGAGCCATCAGCCAGCCCGCGCGCTTTTTTAACATTTCGATCATCGAAATTTTCATATACGGGGCATCGAGGCTTTCGACGGCACCGAGTTTGTGCATATCTTCAGTGGCTTCTTCTTGAATCGCATGGGCCACGTCATCGAAGGTAACGATACCTTGCATATGTCCATCTTTATCAATGACCGGAATGGCCATGATATCTTGTTGCGAAAAGATGCGACCAATTTGCTCTTGATCCATTTCGACGGGGACTTTTAATATGTCTGTCGTCATTATTTCTGAGATTTTTTTATTCGGTGAAGCCAAGAAAAGCTCACGGAACGAAACCACACCCAACAAAACCTGATCCGAATCCAAAACATAAGCGTAGTAAATTGTTTCAACGTGAGTTTTGGCTTGAATGCGCAGATAGCTAATGGCCTCATCCACACTCATGTCTGGGCGCAAGCGCACAAAGCGCGAGCTCATCAAGCCCCCGGCCTTGTCTTCTGCATAGGCCAAAAGTGCTGTGACCTCACGGCGTGTTTGTGGGTCTAGCAAGCCGATGACTTCTTCGCGCGAATCTGCTTCAATTTCTTGAATGAGATCGGCCACGTCATCGGGTGCAAGCAAACGAACCCATGAACGTTTTTCAAGCGGTGATGCTTCGGCTAAAAGTTCAGCCTGATCATGGACCTTCAAACTTAAAAATAATTCTTCGGCATCGGTGCGCGGAAGCGCTTTGAATTTTTCACGACGTTCGGTCGCGGTGAGTGCTGGCCAAGAATCAAAGAGTTTAAAAAGAGTGAGCTCTTGGCTTTCTTCTGCTTCTTCTATCTCGTTTGATGATGTCTGGTTTTCGTCCTGCATAGTCAACACTCCAGGTTACGCGCTTCATCATAAGTACATGAGTTTAGCAGGCGCCGCAATTTAAATCGTCAGATTGGCTTTTTCAAAGCGAGGCAGAATTTCTTTCGTTGGGCCAAGGGCCACGATCTCGCCATTTTGTAACCATAGAATTCGATCGCATTTTTCGAGCGTAGACAGTCGATGGGCAATAATAATTTGCGTTCGATCCGAGAAAAATTCTTCAGTGGCGCGCACTAAAATTTCTTCCGATTGTGGATCCACAGAGCTTGTGGCCTCGTCCATGATTACAACCGGCGCTTTTTGCAAAAGGCAACGGGCCATACATAGCAACTGTCGCTCACCCAGAGAAAGATTTTTGCCACGCTCTTCAACCCGCATTTCTAGCTTAGGGGGCTGATTCAAAATCCATTCTTTGAGACCCACCTGATCTAAAATGCTATAAATTTGATCATCACTCAGTTTGTTATCAATATCGAGATTCATTCGCAACGAACCTTGAAACAAAATGGGCTCTTGCGAAATAAATGCGATGGATCTGCGATAAAGATTCAGGTCAATGCCGCTGCCGTGAAGCTGTAATTTGGGTGCCTGATTATTGATGCAAATTTCACCCTTATCGATTGGATAAAGATAAAATAGGGCCTGAATTAAACTGGATTTTCCGGACCCTGTGCGACCGATGATGCCGAGACGTTCACCGGCCCGAACTTCAAAATTTAGACCTTTTAAAACCCACGGCAGATCTTCACGGTAACGAAACCACAGGTCTTTGACTTGCACCGAGGCATTGGTGTGATCGGTGAGTTTACGCTTTTCTAAATATTTTTCAAGGGTCGGCGAATACGCCGGATGATGGGTTTTAAACTGAGTGCTAGAGGGTAGAAAATTACCAACCTCAATATCTTTACGTAAGTAATTATCCAGTCTTTCTACGCCGATCATGGCCTCTTCAAACTGCGTTAACCACTCGAAGAACATTTGCACCGTGTTGCCAGATAACGCAATAAAACTGAATGCAACACCCACAGAGCCAATCGAGGCCCAGCCTTTTTCAACCATAAAATAAGCTGATACTCCGGTGATTAATAGTAGCAAAGCCGTCAGGCTATTCATCTGGAATGAAAATTTTAATACATCTTTGGTTGTGCGCAGTTTTTGACTTAAAAAATAATGGTCCAGTCTTTGAAATCGCTCGGTGAAAGATTGTTGGCGTTTAAAAGACCGCACTGTGCTTGCGCCCTGTGTGGTTTCTGCAAAATGCGCAATACTGGGTGAGCGGCTGGCAGATAGTTCACGGCGTGAGTGGCGCAACTTATCTTGGTTGAGCTTGAAAACTAAATAGTTCATGACCCCAATAATAACCACAAAGATAAGATAATACGGGCTCGCGATGGTGATTAAGATAATCATCATAATCAGATCAAAAATAATGGCAAAGAATTCTGCCAAGGGGCCACCAAATAACCTAAAGACATTTCCGTAGTCACTTGAAAATCGGGTGATGATACGTCCCGCAGGAGTTTGGTCGAAAAAGCTCATTGGCAAACGCGAAGTCCGTATGGTCACTTCATCATAAATGCTGGAAACGGCCTTGGCTGACAAACGCGAAAATGAAACTCGAAAATATAGCAGGGCTAAAAAGCCAAGCCCTGTCATCAAAGACAACAAATGGATATAGTCCATGGATCCATAGTTTTGCATAAATCCTGGAATAGATTTACAAAGTGCCGGTGCTTTACAAAAGCTATCAACCCAATAACCAATGACGTTGGCATTGGCGAGTAAGAGCCCTCGCGCTAAAAAACCTGCAATAAAAGTAAGAACGATACGAACCATGAAGGGCTTATAGGCAAAGTGCAGCGTTTCAAAAACACCTTTAGAAAATTTGGCATCGCGCTTTGTATCGCCGTCAGAAAGATAGCGTGGTTTTTTGACGTCAGTCACGGCTCATCTCCCTTGCGACTTCTTTGGCCACTGTGGTGGTGTATTCTTGAAATTTTTTATTGCGACTCAAGAGTTCAACGAAACTGCCTTGATCAATTATTCGCCCCTCTTCCATGAACAAAATGCGATCCACTCGATTCAGGGCGCTCAGTCGGTGAGTAACTAGAATTCGTGTGCGGTTTTTCCATGCGCCAAGAAGTAACTGATCAAAAATCTTTTGCTCAGTATCAACATCGACTGCGCTCAGACTGTCGTCCAAAAGTAATACGGGAGCATCGTAAAAGTGAACGCGTGCAAGGCTAACACGTTGCTTTTGTCCACCGGATAAGTTCACTCCGCGTTCGCCAATTTCAGTGTCGAGTCCGTTTTCAACTCGCTCGGCACTTAAATCAAATTGAGCTAAACGCAATGATTCGCCGACTTCGGCATCGTGTTCGGTGTCGAGATCATAGACAAAGCCTACATTTTCACGCAGTGAGGCGCTCATAATAAAGCCCTCTTGTGGAACATAGGCATAGTGCGAGCGGGCTTCACCCACATTTTCAGGTGTCACATTAAGATCGCCAACTCGGTACTTTTTAAACGAGGCTCCAGTTTCACCCAGAAGCGAAAGCAACAACATGGATTTGCCCGAGCCCACTTCGCCAACAATGGCAACAAATTCGCCTTCGCGAATTTTAACATCAATGTTTTGTAATATTGTACGAGCGCCTATGCGTAGGCATAGATCGCGTACTTCCAGCGCAATGCTTTCATCATGCGGGTGATGCGCGTGCTCGTCGGTTGGGATATCGGTCGTCGAGTTTTTAGTGTTTAAAAATTCTTCTAAGCGCTTGATGGAAGTCCAAGAGTCAAAAGCAAAGGTGAAAAACCATGGCATTTGTCTAAAGGGCCGACTCAAGAAAACCCCGACAATCCAAAGTAAAGCCAGCAACTCGCCACTTGTGATTTCGTGTTTTGAATAATAGACCAAGCTATACAAAGTGATTACGTTCAATGCAAAGGTGATCGATGACGAAATCGCATTCATCATTTGGCCGTTGGTCACCATGCGAACACGGTTAGTGGTTTCGATTTCACGTTTATTGAAGATTGCCTTTTCAAAATAGTGAATCCAACCAAGAATTCGAATGGTGCGAATATTTTGAATCCACTCGTTGACAAGGCCAATGCGCTCGGCAGCTAATTGTTTAAAATTAAAAAAGAACCGGGACTGGCGAAAAGCCATAAAAGAATTCAAGACAACGATAAAGGCCATGACTTGCAGTGTTGGCCAAATAGGAATTTCAAAAAGCAAAGAAATCGCGAACGGTGCAAGTATCAGCGGAAAGATTGTTGTCGCACCAGCGGGCAGTGTTTGGTCTAAAAGCACCGTGGCGCCTGGAATATCCGTGGCATAAATTGAAACTATTTCACCCAATGGGCGTTGGCTCATTGTATCAACACGTAGGCTCAGAGTTTTAGCATAGAGTTTTTCGGCAAAAACTTTTTGCATCAAGATAGCCTCACGTGCGCCCAGGTAAGTCGTTAGCTGCGAAAAACCCTGCGCGATCAGTACTGCTAAAAAAGCGAAAAGAATATAAAGCAAGGGCGAGTCGAATTGCAAAAAGTGCAAGCGGTTGTCGGTATGACCTGACAACTGATCAATGAATTCTTTCTGCAAAAAAGGGCCAAACAAACCAAAAACTGTGGCTAATAAAGAACACAGAATGATTTGTAGGCGTGCATGCAGGCGTGTGAACAGGATTTCTGAAAATAGAGATTTCATACCGGCAATCACTCTATAACAATGCTTGTTTTAAGCATTCATTATTTTACTTAATGCGTCGTGCTGCCAAGGTAAAAATGAGAGGCAAGGGCAACTCCCCCGCATAGCCTCTTCTATTTCCCCATCTTTTTAATAGGATGTGGGTTTGTGTTTTTATGAGCAGTGATAGATGAAGTCGATCGCGCATCCATCCATGGAACGCTGAACTCTGGACTTCCTGTCCAGAATTACTTAAATTCACCAGAGGTCAAAACGCGATCTCTGTTTGTAGGGTATTTAAGGTCTGAGTCGCACGATGGCCATCAGAAAAGACCGCACATGGACAGCCACACTATCGAATTATGCCAATCACAGCTGTATGGCTTTTTTAACAAATGCCTCTGCAGCAAGGGCGCCGGTACTGACAGCACCTTCCATGCTACCTGCATATTCAACACTCGTGTGCTCACCTGCAAATAAAAAATTACCATCGTACTCTGGCTTTACAGCGACTCCGCTGAATTTATAAAATTGCATGGGTGCAAAAACAGAACGTCCACCTTTGCTCCACGGGCGATCTCCCCAACGCATAAAACTTTGATTGGCGCTAGCCAGTGCGCGCGCACCTGGATGGAACCGATCAAGATCGTCAATAGCTTCTTTGACCAGAGCATTTGTGCCCATTTCATTGGGCTTCAACGCACGCAAAGAACTCAACAAAGCGCCCTGTGCCTTTTGACCAACACCAGCGTCATAAAAATTTTGGCTGGCAAAATCACCACTGATCTCGCCTGAAAAAGCAAGATGCTGATTTGTTTTTTTAAGCCAAAATTTTTCACTGAAATCAGCCAATGTCTTAGCTTGATTCGTATAGCTTTGCGTTTGTATCAGCTCTTTCTTTGCAGCTGAAAAGCTCATGTCCTTAACGCCGTCCACATCCCTCAGACACGAAAATGGCAGCGTACAAATGACTTGTTTCGCCAAATAACTGCGACTTTTCCCGTTGATTTTGAAGTTCAACTCAAAGCCATCTGTTTTTGTTTTTATAGATGTAAATGCTGCATCGACCTTCACAATAAAGTCAGGGATAACCCCACCCACACGTTCATACAGAGCTTTGATCAAAGCAGAATTCCCACCGTTCACACGGTATTTGGATTTTGTACCTTGAAAATTCAAAAGACTGTCTTTACCAAATGATGTTAAAAACTGTAATGCCGAAAGCATTTTGGGATCGACCCCGAAACGATCGCGTATTTGCAGCAAGTAAATTTCAATTGCTAGCAGATCCACGTCAGTGCTCAGTGAGCGAATAAAATCATCGGCCGTCAAACTATCGTAATACAAGGCCTTTTCGTATTGATTCATATTATCAACAGTCAACACGATCTCTCGATTAAAAAACAATTCACCATAATGACGTGCTAACTGAGCATAAAGAGGCTTTAGTTTCTTTTTAAAATCGGATTGGGTATATGTTTGACCCTTCAGAATATACAAACGCTCTTCCATTTTTTGATCTGGTTTAAGCTCTTGAGTTTCAACACTGAGTTCTTTGCACAACTGAAATACACGACGGTGACTGTCATCAAAAAAATCAGCCCCTAACTCGGCAGAAAGTCCACCCGTAGTAAAATTCTGCAATGTATAGACCCGGCCACCAATGCGAGGCGAGGCCTCAAAAATTCGAAATGGAACTTTATTTTTTTTCAAAATATAAGCAGCTGTCAATCCGGCAAGTCCAGCCCCTAAAATAACCACTTCATTATCTAAATTTCGTTTTTCAGCCGAAAAGGCACCTTGAACACTGGTGCAGTTCGACAACAAAAGCGCAGAAGAGGCCACGGTGCCCGCTTTAAGAAATTCACGTCTAGAAAAAGAATTGTTTTTACCCATGATGGCTCCGTCTGCTAAATTGTATGGATAAGAAGAGGCAATGACAAGTGCTCAATATTTCAATCGATACTCTTATAAATCAACTAGCAGATAATAGCCTTGCGGTCTCGGATGAGGCCTTCCCAAAGCATTTAAGTGAGCTTTTGCTGCAGGATTTAGATAGGCTGCATCAAGTAGGCGCCTTTCAACAGGCCGCCATTGGCCGCGGCGGCAGTTTGCAAGTCCAAAAACAAATACGTGGCGATCAAACCTATTGGCTTGATGAAAATCCAGATTCACAGACTCAAAAAGATTTTTTAGATTTTATGCGAGAATTACAAAAAAAACTAAATGAGAGTTTTTTTATCGGACTTCAAGAGCTTGAAGCCCATTATGCCCTCTATCCGCCCGGGGCTGGCTACGACAAACATATCGATCAGCATGCGCACACTGCATATCGCAAAATCACCTTTATTTTGTATTTAAATCCCCAGTGGCAGCCTGGCGATGGGGGCGAACTTCTGATCTTTGATCCTCAGAAC
>JANNCH010000518.1:0-4309 GCA_031386315.1 Pseudobdellovibrionaceae bacterium | reverse complement strand
CTCACTTCCAATGTCAGGTTTTCTTTGGCGTTTGCAGAAGACAGTGTTGTGTCTAAATCACGCCAAAACTTAACGGCCTGACCGTTCACAGATTTGATCGAGTCACCAGTGCGTAAACCCAAAGTGTAAAGGGGTGAATTCGCGGGCACACCCACCATTGTGCCGCTGGCAAGCGGAGAAAAACCTTCAACGTCTGCAACGTAGTCATAGCGGCTCAATATGTTTGGGTTTTCTTTTGCAATTGCAGTGAGGTTTACTACCTCGGTTTTTTCTGCACCGGCGCGTTTGACTTCAAGATCAAAAGTCACATCACGCTTTTCTTTCAAAGAAAGAAATCTTTGTACGTCTTCCCAGCTAGTTATTGAAATCTGGTTATTGATTTTTACCAAAGTATCGCCCGAGCGAAGACCCGCAGTATAGGCGGCTGTGTCGACTTTCACGTCACCAACAACAGGTTTACGAGCATTTTCGCCGTTGAGCGAAACTACCATAAATAAAAACACTGCGAAGATAAAATTCATTACGGGGCCAGCGATAACGATGGCAATTCTTTGCCACACATTTTTGTGTGTGAAAGAAACAGCTTTTTCATCTTCTTTGATGTCAGCGCCAGGTTGTTCGCCGAACATTTTTACGTATCCACCTAGAGGAATCAAAGAAAGTGCGTAAGTAGTATCGCCTTTTTTAAACTTCAGAATTTTTTTGCCAAAACCTAGGCTGAATACTTCAACACGAACTCCACACCAACGTGCCACCATAAAGTGACCTAATTCGTGGACGAAAATTAAAATCCCCAACAGAACTACGAAAGGGACTACAAATGAAAGACCTTGATTCAGATAATGTAAAAGTATTTCCATCTCTCTATTCTAGGGAGGTCCGAGATAATCGCCAATAAATAAAATAATTGCTGTCCTGAATTAGACCTTGAGTGAGCCAAATCCCCTGTACGTTTTAGAGGATTCCTTCTAAATACAGTGCGCCAATTAATATGACTGGACTTGCAAAAAGCACCCCGTCAATGCGGTCTAGAATTCCACCATGTCCAGGCATGATACTTCCCGAATCTTTGACGTCTGCAATTCGCTTCAGTAATGACTCAAAGAAGTCACCTAGTTGAGCTAAGACCCCTGCAAGCAAGACAAGGGAGGTCAAATACTGCCAAGTGGCGTTAGCGGGACTTGTTGTAAAGTCCATACAAACAAATGCAGCAGCCAACGAACCAACTAACCCACCAATTGAACCCTGCAATGATTTTTTCGGTGATAGCTTCGGCATTAATTTAGTTTTTCCCCAAAGTGTGCCGAAGGCATAGGCGCCAATATCGCCAGAAAAAACCACTGCTAAAAGTAACCAAAACCACCATAGTCCGTGCGGTAACTCAATAAGCTGCCAAGTGAACGAAGGCAAAATACCGATGTAGACAAAACCAAGCAAAGATTTAGAAATAAAAGCACGAATATCGACCAGTTCAGAAAATTTGCGATGAAAGATTACTACAAGTGCTGCGTGGATTACAAAAACAAGACCTAATACCAGCGTTGCCTGAGCAGGAAAAAAGCAGGCAAACCCAAAAATTAAAAGATTTGAAACATAAAAAAGCGCTTTCAAGCTCAGGGGCTCATTGCGATTGAAAAGCATTCTTGCAGCCTCAAAGCCACCTAGAATCGGGGCCAGTGCGATGAGGATTTTAAAACCTTTTTCAGCAAGATAAAAATATAGAAACAACACAGCCGCAAAAGCAACCAATGCAGAGATAACTCTAGTGATGAAGCTTTTCATTTGTCTGTTCAACCTTACCGTAACGACGGTGGCGTTGTGAGTAGGATTCAAGTGCACGCACCAAGTTTTCTTCAGTAAAGTCAGGCCATAGCGCTTTATCAAAATAGAATTCACTGTACGCCGCTTGCCACATCAAGAAATTGGAAAGTCTTTCTTCTCCACTGGTGCGAATGATCAAATCTGGATCTGGATTTGGATAGGTACTAAGTGAAGAGTTAACCAAGGCCTCGTCAATGTCAGATGGCTTAAGGCAGCCGTCTGCAACTTGTTGTGCGAGCTCACGCATAGTGTTTGTAATTTCTTGGCGTGATCCATAACTGAGGGCAAAGATCAAACTAAGACCTGTACAGTGTGCTGTTGCTGCCATGGATTCTTGAATTGCTTTAGCAACATCGGCAGGAAGTCTTTCCCAATCGCCAATGATAGAAAAGCGGATATTTTCTTTTATAAGATTTTCAGTTTCTTTGCGCAAATAACGTCGCAGAATTTTCATCAACAAACTGACTTCGGCCTGAGGGCGAAACCAGTTTTCAGTGCTAAACGCATAAAGAGTTAAATATTTAATACCTTTGCGAGAACAATCCGTGATGATTTTTTTTGCTACGTGAGTGCCTTTGACGTGACCATAGGTGCGGGGCTTGCCTTTCAGCTGTGCCCAGCGACCGTTCCCATCCATAATAATTGCGATGTGTTTTGGTAGCGTCATTTGTTTCCGAATTAGATCGTCATGATGGACTTTTCTTTTTCGTCCGCTACCGAGTCTACTTTTTTTATAAAATCATCAGTCATTTTTTGGATTTCAGCTTCAAGTTTTTTAGCTTCATCTTCACTGACAACTTTGTCTTTTTGAGCTTTTTTAACTTCGTCATTGGCATCGCGGCGAGACATACGAACGGCTACACGAGCATCTTCAACGATCTTTTTAGTTTGTTTAACTAGATCTTTACGGCGCTCTTCAGTCAAATCTGGAACCTTCAAGCGAATCACTTTTCCATCATTCATTGGTGCCATGCCAAGATCAGACTTAACAAGTGCTTGTTCGATATCTTTCAAAATAGCTGATTCCCAAGGCGCGATCAAAAATGATTTGGCATCTGGGCAAGAAATTGAAGCTACTTGAGAAAGTGGCGAAGGTGTACCGTAGTAGTTCACACGAACGCCATCAAGCATAGAAACCTGCGCGCGGCCGGTGCGGATTTTTTTAAGCTCTTCAGATAATGACAAAATAGTTTTGTCCATCTTGGCTTGAGTATTCTTTTTAACGTCTGCTGTACTCATACTGTCCCCCTCTACTGAACGAGCGTACCAATAGTTTCGCCCCGAACAGCTTTAAGAATGTTTCCTGCTGTGGATAGATTAAAAGTCAAAATAGGAAGTTTGTTATCCATACAAAGGCTGATCGCCGTTGAGTCCATCACTTGCAGCCCGCGGTTGAGGACATCAATATAATTGATCTTATCAAACTTAACAGCGTCAGTGTACTTAGCAGGGTCCTTGTCGTTGATGCCATCGACTTTCGTTGCCTTCATAATAATGTCGGCACTGATTTCCATGGCACGAAGAGCGGCCGCAGTATCTGTAGTGAAAAATGGATTCCCGGTGCCAGCACCAAAAATCACAATGCGTCCTTTTTCAAGATGGCGAATCGCTTTACGACGTATGTAAGGTTCTGCGATTTCGGCCATTTCAATAGCAGTCTGAACACGAGTTGGCACACCTGCTTTTTCAAGTGCGTCCTGGAGGGCTAAAGCATTGATACAGGTTGCAAGCATACCCATGTAATCAGCACTCGCACGGTCCATTCCCTCAGCAGAAGCGGCAACACCACGATAGATGTTACCACCACCAATAACGAGACCAATTTCAACGCCGGTTTTGTGAGCTTCAGCAACATCTTGAGCAATCTGTTGGATTGTTGATGTGCTAATACCAGACCCTTGCTTTCCAGCAAGAGCCTCGCCACTCAGTTTAAGCAAAATGCGCTTATAAACCGGCTTCAAAATTAATGTCCCTTCATTTGCGCAGCTACTTCAGCGGCAAAATCGACTTGCTTTTTCTCGATACCAGCACCTAGTTCAAAACGAGCGAAGCGTTTGATAGTCAAATCGCCGCCCACTTTTTTACCAGTCTCTTTTGCAAGATCGCTGATTTTCAAGTCTGGATTTTTTACGAAAGGTTGATCAACTAAACAGTTTTCAGCCAAGAACTTACGAATTTGGCCTTCAACGATTTTGTCGAGCATTTCTGGTTTTTTACCTTGCTCGATGCTCTTTGCTTTTAAGATCTCTTTTTCTTTAGCAACAACATCCGCTGGAATTTCTTCAGAAGAAATAGCCATTGGGTTCATCGCCGCGATATGCAAGCAAACATCCTGAGCAAAAACTCTTGCATCTGGATGTTGAACAGCAGCCGCATTTGCACCGGCGATTTCGATCAATACGCCGATTTTACCTTCACCGTGGACATATGAATGTACAAGGCTAGTCGTGCCAGCAACGTATTTTTCAGAACGACGGATAACAACATT
>JANNCH010000505.1:0-3186 GCA_031386315.1 Pseudobdellovibrionaceae bacterium | reverse complement strand
ATATATTAAATAAATAAAAATAATATTGTATATATTATGATATAGCGTATAATAAGTAATATGATGTTAGATATTGCACAAAGTCTCGATTTACTGAATTTCTATCTAAAAAAGAAAGTACTCTCGCGCTCATTTATTATCTGTGGCGGAGCTGCACTGATCCTTCAGGGAATCACCCGTGATGGCCGGATAACCAAAGACGTTGATGTACTTGCTCCTGAAATTGATCAAGCCTTGAAAGAGGCATCTGTCCAAGTGGCAAATGATTTAGGCCTTTATCCTCAGTGGTTAAATACCGATGCGAAGTCACTTCTTAAAGATTTAGAAGCGGGCTGGGAATCCCGGACGTTTGAAATATATAAGAATACAAACCTTCACGTTTCTTCAATCTCGCGAAAGGATATGATTTTTGCAAAATTTTATGCCTACTGTGATCGTGGCCGTGATTTGAGTGACCTGATTGATCTTAAAGTCACATTAGATGAAATCAAAAAAGCATCCGAGCGCACCATGGATAAAGATGGAAATCTTAGGTGGCCGGCGCTCGTCTTAGAAAAAGCTGCTGAGCTTAAAAAGGAGCTTGGCTATGAGTAGTCTCACGCAAATGTGGGCCTCACTTGGAGTGGCTTTTCATTCAGACAGTACAAAAGTATCTACGAGCCCTGAAGAGGGGATTATCAGTTTTCTTAAATCTGGTGAGTTCCCCAAAGACCGAATATTATTGCCCCTTATTCTTGGGTGGCTTAAAGAAAATTCAAAAATCGTACATGTTGAGAGACTAAAGAACCTTTCAATCCATCTTTCTGATTTTGAAGCAGCTCTTCTAGGTGTGATGGCAAAAAAATGTGTTCAGAATAAAGACCATCGCTGGAACTCGATCATAAAATTTGTTAAAGAAAAAATTGGCGAGAAGATTTTCGAAGAAGGGGACAGTGAAGTTTTTCTTTCAGTCAAGGGACAAGATAAGGACTTTGCAGAGTTTGGATTGAAATTTGCCCCGATCAGCATTGAGAAAGTTGGAAAAAAACTACGTCCTCGAAAGTTTCTAATTGAAACAAACAGCTGGATCAAAAACAGAGTTCTCTTTGGCACGAATGTGCGAGCGGATATTGCAACTATTCGAGAATTAGGTCTTGCTGAAACAGCTTACCGTGCCTCAAAAATTGCGGCCTGCTCAATGAATGCAGCATATAATAACTGGTGTGACTTAGAAGAGGTAAATTGGTTTTCAGAAAAGAAAACCTCAGCATAATTCGTAACAACCGCCGCAAAGATAAACTAAAGACAAATTAAAGAAAAAGTGACAGCTCTTCACTTTGATTGCGTGGCGAATACTTTTGAATAACTGCTTGAGGCCACGAACTGGTGACACACATTGAGGCCTCGGCATCAAATTTTGCTCAAAGCCTGTTCAAACTTCGACAGTGCAAGGTGCTCTTGCTCTAAACGTATGTGCGATCCCCAAAAATTTTTTTGCAATCCAGAAAAAACTTGATCTTCTGTTTCGGTTAGAAAAGCGCATTGACCTAAATAGGGCCGATCCTCTGTTGTCCACAGATCTTGGTGTTGCAAAAGGGTTTCTTCGTCCATCAGTATTGATTGTAAATTAGGTAGATATTGTCGCAACTGCGATAGGATGGCAAATCCGTGGGTGTCTAGGTCCCCCCAATAAATAAGACGACGTTGCTTTAACCACGAAATATCTTTTAAAAGAATCGCTTTGTATCCCAATTCAAAAAAAACGATGGATTGAGGGTAGTGGGGAAGACACAGGCCCGTAATTTTGTTTTCAACGATAAAAACTGTCTTACAGGGGATTTCTCTACTTTGCAAAGTCGGAAGGGTCGCCTCAATATCATCAAGTCCATGAAAATAAGAAATAATTTCTGGATCCAGAGCACGAAAGCGCAGGCGTGGGTTCTCTTTCTTTAAGCCAAAGCGTTCTTCAAAATGCTCAACTGACAAAGATAGCTTTGCAGACACAGATGGGGCTGTGGGCGAACGCAACACATGCATGAGTTCGGTTAGAATTTTTTTGTGATCTTCAATAAACTTTGTATCGACACCGGGGATTTCAAGTTGTCGTAAAAAGTATCCAGATGGAGGTGAGTCTAAAAAAAACTGACAAATTTTTATTAAACGTGGCCACTGTCCAGGATAGTCGAGCAATTTAAGTGGATTTGAGATGAAGTAGTCTTTGAGCGAGGGCAGCAGTATTGAAACGGCGTCTAGTGCCTGCCTAAAAATATTAAACTCGCGTTCTTTATTTATAAATTTTAGGTAAATTTCACGCGAATCAAAGACCAATTCGTTGGGTAAAGACTGTGTCCCTAAGGTGCGATGTTGAAAGTTTGAGAACAGGACTTTCACTTCGAAGGCTTGGCACTCTATGACCAAAGATTCGTAGGATTTACGGTAGATAGAAAAGTTTTCAGTCAATTCACGGCCCGAGACCTTTTTTAAAGCAAAGTGACGTGGAAACACATCGCAAGCCAAAAGATAGTCTCGCAAGAGATCCTTCATGTTATATTTTTTAATGACCCTTTGCTGCCACTCACTGAGTTTCAATTTTATCTGCTTTCAAGAGGCTTTCTTGATTGATACGTTTTATTCGCTCTTCTTTAAATTGCTCGATAGTGAGCGAATGAATTTTTGAATTTTTAGAGGCTTCGTTGTGTACTAAGTGTACATAATTGACATAGTCTTCGATGACATGAATCTTCTGCAAAGGGGTCACAACTAAAAGTTGTAAATTGAGTTTTTCAAAAAGTGTCAGTCCATAGCGAGCACTTTCGTCAGAGCCTCGACCGAAGGCCTCGTCAATCATTACAAAGCGAAAGGATTTTGGGCTGTTTTGCATCGACTCGATACCATACTGGTAGGCCAGGGCAGAGGCCAAAACTGTATAGGCTAATTTTTCTTTTTGACCACCTGATTTGCCGCCTGAATCTGGGTAAAATTCTTTTTCAACATTGTCTGCTTTATAACGTTCAGAGGCGGCAAAGGTGAACCAATTTCTAACATCTGTGACTTTGTTAGACCATTTGCGGTCTGCATCTAAGTGCTGGGCTCGACCCTTCAGACGATCGATGATATTTTTGACTTCCATAAACTTTTGCTCGGTATAAACACTATCGGGTCCTGTCGTATTGGATAAGATCAGACGCAAATCATTTCGGAAGTGAA
>JANNCH010000243.1:0-6334 GCA_031386315.1 Pseudobdellovibrionaceae bacterium | reverse complement strand
GCTTTTGGAAAATGCACAATCGGGAATGGTTCGCCCCAATAGCGTTGACGGCTAAATAACCAATCGCGCAGTTTGTATTGCACTTCACGATGGCCGATTTTTTTATCTTCTAAGTATGTCAGCATTTTTTGAATGGCCGCATTTTTTTCTAAGCCATCTAAAAATTGCGAATTGATCAATGCCCCATCGCCCGTGTGAGCTTTTGAAGTATCATCGGTCTGCATAATAAATTTAATTGGTAAACTGAATGCTGTCGCAAATTCAAAATCACGTTCGTCATGGGCAGGCACTGCCATGATGGAGCCAGTGCCGTATTCCATCAAAACATAATCTGCGATCCATACCGGGATTTTTTCACCCGTGATCGGGTGCATAGCATAGCCGCCTGTGAAGGCCCCTGATTTTTGAGTATTGGCTTTGCGATCAATTTCAGATTTAGAAGAAGTTTTGAAAATATATTCGTCCACGGTGGCTTTTTGTGCAGCCGTTGTGAGTTTTGCCACCAATGGATGTTCAGGTGCTAAAACCATAAAGCTGACGCCAAACAAAGTGTCGGGGCGAGTGGTGAAAACTTCGAAGCTATCAGGGCCCTCTGTTTTGAAAGTAACGCGCGCACCTTCGCTTTTGCCGATCCAGTTGCGCTGACCTTCTTTGGTGCGCTCTGGCCAATCCACCTTATCTAAATCTTGCAAAAGGCGCTCGGCGTAGTCAGTGATTTTCAACATCCATTGGCGCATCGGTTTGCGTACGATGGGGTGTCCACCACGTTCTGATTTGCCGTCAACAATTTCATCATTTGCCAAAACAGTTTTTAAAGCGGGACACCAGTTCACAGGAACTTCTTTTTGGTAAGCAAGACCGCGCTCGAATAATTTTAAGAAAATATACTGTGTCCATTTGTAGTAATTCGCATCGCAGGTTGAAATTTCGCGACTCCAGTCATAGGCAAAGCCAAAAGTTTGCAAAGTATTGCGAAAGCTTGCAATAGCTTTGTCAGTAGTGATCGCAGGGTGAATCCCAGTTTGAATGGCATACTGTTCTGCGGGCAATCCGAAGGCGTCGTAACCCACGGGGCGCAAGACGTTCAGCCCGGCCGCGCGTTTTTGGCGTGATACAATATCCGCCGGAGTGTAGGCCGCAATATGACCTAAGTGCAGTCCAGATCCTGATGGATACGGGAACATGTCCAGTGCATAGTACTTTGGTTTAGCTGATTTCTTTTCGACTTCGAAAGCTTTGCCGTCAGACCAGGTTTTTTGCCACTTATTTTCAATATCTGTGAAGTTGTAACCCATGAAGTTTTCCCTCTTTTTGCCGATAAGATGGGATAACTAAAATTAGCCTTTTTTACAATTTAATTGTCTTAAAATAGATGAACGAAATGATAAAGAACGAAGCTAAGAGTCGAGGCTAGATTTGAGCACAATATTAACGGATTTTGAGGCGCTCAGATAGAATAGAAGAAGTGATATGAGCTTTGAAAATGGTGCGAAACAACATCTAAAAACAGTCCCGGCGGCAGTTTCTGCTCGCCGCGTTCTTGTTATTGATGATGATCCCGCAAGCTTAGAAATTATTCTCGAACCATTGCGTTGGGAAGGCTATGAAACCCGTGGAGTCACCACCGGCGAAGAGGCCCTGCGACTTATTGAAAGTTGGACGCCCCATTTAGTTATTCTGGATTGGTTGATGCCGACCATGAGTGGCATCAAAACCCTTGGTCAGATTCGCGAAAAACTCATCCATGTGTCGTGCATTTTTGTGTCGGGAAATTCGAGCACAGAGGCCATCATTGAAGGTCTTGATGCCGGCGCAGATGATTATATCGTAAAGCCGTTTGTTCCGCTTGAATTTTTAGCACGCGTTCGCACTCAGTTGCGCATACGCGATTTGCATGAACAGCTTTTGGTTGCCAACGGGAAACTGAAAGAGCTCGTGGATATTGACGATCTTACGGGACTGTACAACATGCGCTCATTCTATCAGCGTTTGGAATTCGAGATGGAGCGTGCAAAGCGTTTCAATCGAGAAGTCGCTGTCGTCATGATGGATATGGATGACTTCAAAAAAGTTAATGATGGCCACGATCATCTCTTCGGTAGCTATGTTCTGTCAGAAGTCGGCAAGATCGTAAAAGCGAATACACGCAATATTGACATCGCTGCCCGTTACGGTGGGGATGAATTTGTTATGGTTCTGTCAGAGACCAATCACGCAGGCGTTTTGAATTTTTGTGAACGTTTAAGACAAAATATTGCGGCCAATTTATTTCAAAACGGTGAGGACTCGATCCGCTTAACGACTTCACAGGGTTTCTGCGTTTATGTGCCTGGTGAGGCTATCAATGCCCGAGAACTTGTTCGACGTGCCGATCATGCACTTTACGAGTCAAAGCGCGGCGGCCGCAATCAGGTACAATTCTATGAGCCTGCAGGTGCACGCGTTGTCGAAATTCAACGAAATTTACGAAAAAACACTGGCAATAAAAAAGCATCTGGTGAATAAACTCATTTATGGATTCCGTAAAAAGTCGTTCGCAAGCCGCCCTTATTTCGGTCATTGCTAGTGCCTTGATCTTTGCGATCAAAGTATGGGGCTATCAAGTCACACATTCTGCCGCGGTATTGTCTGATGCTCTTGAGAGTATTGTAAATGTTATCGCTTCTGTAGTTACATTGTTTGTCGTGCGTTTTGCGGCTCAGCCGGCAGATATCGAGCATCCTTATGGTCACGGCAAGGCCGAGTATTTTTCTGCAGCATTTGAAGGCGGGATGATTTTTTTCGCAGCCTTGATGATTGCCAATGAAAGTATTCGCTCTCTGTTTTCGGGTGAAGGTTTGCATGAACTCAGCATGGGCATGACGATCATTGGGGCTGCAGCGGTTGTGAACCTGAGCCTCAGTTTGTATCTTAAGCATATTGGCAACAAACACCATTCAGAAGCCTTGAAGGCAAGTGCCGCCCACGTACTCTCGGACGTGTGGACAACTGTGGGGATTATCGCGGGTTTGGGGCTAGTGCTTTTAACCGGCTACAGTTGGTTAGATCCTTTGATCGCCATTTTGGTTGCGGTTCAGCTGGCTTATGCAGGTTATAAAATTGTTCGTGGATCCTTGGGTGGACTTATCGATGCTGCCGATGTAGGAGTGATAAAAAATCTTGCGGCCTCATTTGAAAAGAACCGCAGTCCTGGAATCATCGACATACATCATCTGAGAGTGATTCGCTCGGGTTCATTTCATCATGTCGATGCCCACCTTGTGGTGCCCGAATTTTGGGATGTTTCACGTGCCCATCAGCAGACCCATGACTTCGAGACAAGTGTGGTTAGGGATTACCCTGTGGATGGTGAAATGGCCTTTCATTTGGATCCCTGCGAACGACGTTATTGCTCAATTTGTGATGTTTTAGATTGCCCAATTAGGCAGACTCAGTTTAAACAGCGAAGAGAATTTAAAATTGAAAACCTTATCACCGGACCGAAGCCTGATGATGGAACCAAAACCACGACGAATAATTAATACGACCACAGAGCTGGTTCATCAAAATGAATATACGCTGGCATTGAACAACGAATTAGCCCATATCGCATTTGATGAAATGCGAGCCCCCATAAATAAGGGCCAATGGCGCGAAAGAGTTTTTAAAGCCGAGAAAAAATCGCCAATGGATTTGGAAGTGGGGACTGGCAACGGTCTGCACTTCGCCCATCATGCTGCCAAACATCGTGAACGTTTATTGGTTGGCATCGAACTGAAATATAAACCCTTAGTGCAAAGTATTCGACGCGCTTTGAAAGAAAGCTGCACGAATGCCACCATTGCCCGTTACCACGCGTTTAATTTGGATCAGCTTTTCGATGAAGGTGAACTTGATAATGTGTTCATTCACTTTCCAGACCCTTGGGTGACCCCGCGGAAACCTAAAAACCGTTTTGTGTCTAAGGACAACCTAGATTTGCTTTATAAACTGCAAAAGCCAGGGTCTTTTATTGATTTCAAAACGGATTCCCGTGAATATCACCTGTGGTCACTGGATGAAATCAAGCAATCAAAGTATAAAATTGTGTACGAGACCCAGAATTTGCACAAATCTGAAATGGCTTCTGAAAACTTTCTAACACAATTCGAGAAAATTTTTATGAATCAAGGGATTGAAATTAATTTTGTCAGACTTGTTAAAGAATAAATGAGTTAAGTTTTTTTTCGTGCAGTCCGAATATGATCGGATATAAGTCGCACTTCTGATTTAAATTTCAATTGAGTAAGCCCTAAAAATGCAAAAGCGAATCGAGCCTTCGCCTGATTCGCTTTTGGTGACCCCTCTGCCTGTACAAACAGAAGGAGGTCCTTATGCGTAAACCGTTATATTTACGTATTCGGCGAATCCAAAAGATTACTAAAGGCTTTTTGACCATTTCGATCTTAATTTTGATGGTCCTCGTAAAACTGAAGTTAATCTAGGAGAGAAAAGCCTCCAACAAGTTACGAAGTGATTGAGACCAAGGTAGGGCTTTAACCCTCAGGTATGGATCACAGGGATAACGGGAATCGGGCGAGGGCACTTTTACCAGTATGTGGCATCCACAGAGATATCCCCCAGCACTTGAGTCTGACAACTGATCCGAAAGTCGGGTGTATAGTTATTTTGCTCGATCAAAAAAACTTCGGTATCGTTTTTGACCGAGAGGTTTTGCATACCTTCAAGTATGCGGATTCGGCATTTGCCACAGACTCCTTCGCCGTCACAGGATGATGCCACAGGCAGTCCTGCCTTTAGAAGGGCATCCATAAGGTTCACACCTTGCTCAACATTAAGGCTTTTTTGCAGTTTTGGGATCGAAATCAGAGGCATAGCTCATTTTTAACCGCTTTTGTTTCTGACGCAAGCAAACATCAGAGGTTTTCATTCACAAACAAAGACCAAGATTGATAAATTAGCTCCAATCATCGAGGTTCATTTCATGACACAAAATATAGCTCAAAAAATAGAAAATGTTATTATTATCGGCTCAGGCCCTGCGGGCTTAACGGCAGCAATTTATTCAGCTCGTGCACGTCTAGAGCCCCTAATGATCGAAGGCGAAGAGGCCGGTGGTCAGTTAATGATCACAACTGAAGTTGAAAATTATCCAGGTTTCGAACATGGGGTCACAGGCCCCGATCTAATCGCAGTCATGAGAAAACAGGCCGAAAGATTTGGAACACGCTTCATGACCCGCAACGTGACTAAAGTGGATTTTTCACAACGTCCATTCAAAGTTTGGGTGGGGCAGACTCTGCACCTTGCTAAAACTGTGATTGTATCAACAGGCGCTAGTGCGAAGTACCTGGGTCTTCCGTCTGAAAAAACATATATGAGTCGTGGTGTATCAGCCTGTGCAACCTGTGACGGTGCTTTTTTTCGTGATCAAGAAGTCGGCGTTGTTGGCGGCGGTGATACAGCGATGGAAGAGGCGCAGTTTTTGACTCGTTTTGCAAAAAAAGTTTATTTGATTCACCGTAAAGATAGCTTCCGTGCCTCAAAAATCATGGCTGAACGTACGATGAAAAATCCAAAGATCGAAGTTATCTGGAACACAGAAGTTGTTGAGGTCTTGGGTGACGGAAAAAGCATGACGGGTGCTAAAGTTAAAGACACAGTGAATGGTGCAACTAAAGAGATGAGTATCACAGGATTGTTCATAGCGATTGGCCACAAGCCGAATACGGATTTGTTCAAAGGCGTTTTGGATACCTTTGAAAATGGTTATCTAAAAACGAAACCAGGTTCAGCTTTGACGAATATTCCAGGCATATTTGCTTCGGGCGATGTTCAAGATTCGTATTATCGTCAGGCAATTACAGCGGCTGGTTCAGGATGTATGGCCGCAATTGATGCAGAAAGATGGCTCGAGGCAAATCATGAAGGATAAAAAAATTAGCACCAAGGATTTGGTGAAAAAAATCGAGAAAATCACTAAGTCACGCATTGCGGGTCAAGAAGTCGTTTCTTTGGATGATTTTCGCGAAGCACAAAAAAAACTCGATCCAAAAACTATATTGGTTATCGAAGATGACGAAACCATGCGGAATGCTATCAAGCGAATTCTTGAAACAGAAGGCTATATTTTAAAATTAGCGGCAGATGCCACTGAGTTATCATCGTTATTGGATGACAACCATCCTGTTGATTTGATTCTTTTGGATGTGGGTTTGCCTTGGATCAATGGTTTCGAACTAGCTCAGCTTCTGAAAGAGCATAAAGATCTTAAAAAAATCCCATTGGTATTCGTTTCGGGAAAATCTTCGGAAGAAGATATGAAAAAAGCTTTCGAAATCGGGGCCGATGACTA
>JANNCH010000489.1:0-4968 GCA_031386315.1 Pseudobdellovibrionaceae bacterium | reverse complement strand
AAAGAATACCCTGTTGAAAAATTCTGGCGTGACGCTAAGATTGGACAAATCTATGAAGGCACTAGCAATATGCAATTGCAAACGATTGCAAAAATGGAATTGGAAAAATAGCAATTTCTGCAATATTTTTCAAAACTTATTGGCTATAGTCCAAGGGGGCCGCAAGGCCCTTTTGCTTTTCAACACACTGATCCTTATCGGCGTCCCTGCTATCTCACAAGACCAAACCCCACCGGCTTTTCGACTACATCTTAGCAAAGAGCCTACTAACTTGGATCCGTCTCTACAAAAAACATCTGCGGCCAGTTGGCTACTAGGCAATATTCATCGCAACTTACTTAGTTACGACAACGACAAAGGCTTGATCCCGGATCTCGGTAAATTCTGCGAAAATAAATCTGCGAAAATTATTGCATGTAAGCTCAGAAAAAATTTACGTTGGAGCGATGGATCAGAATTAACGGCCCAGGACTTTTTAAATACGTACAAAAAAATCCTCGACCCACAGAGCAAATCTCCACGCGCAGATCTTTTATTCGACATCCTAAACGCCGAAGCAATCTATCAAGGTAAAAAAAAGAAATTAGGCATTAGTGCGCCTGACAAGTCGACACTGCTTTTCGAACTCAACAATACCAACTCTGAATTCATTTACAATCTTGCTAGCCTTTCTCTTAGCCCTAGCAAAGATAAGAAAGATATTTACAGCGGCCCCTATAAAATTAAAACTTGGCTTAAAGGTAGTAAGATAATTTTAGAATCCAATCCTTTTTTTCACATTGAAAACAAGTCTCGTCCACCGGTTGAATTTATTTTTGTATCCGAAGATTCGGTGGCACTCAAGCTTTACGAAAAAGGCGAGTTGCAACTTTTAAGACGAGTGCCCACGCTTTTTATACCTTCATTTAAAGTACGCAAAGACTTTCATTTCATCCCCGTCACCCGTTTTGATTATTTCGGATTTGGTCCAGAGCTAAAAGAGAAACCACTTCTACGCAAAGCATTTGCCCTTTCGCTAAACTACCCTGAATTGCAAAAAATATTTTCGTCACCCGGCACACCTGGCTGTGCGGGACTTCCAGATTCTTGGTTTAAAGGCCCTGCACCTTGTATTTTATTCGATAAAAAAACTGCAAAAGAAGCCTTTGATAAACTTTCTTCAGAAGATACAAAAAAGACTTACAATTTTTTATTTTCAAGCCTGGGCCTTGAGGATCACAAGCGAGCCACCGAATGGATGCAGTCGCAGTGGTTGCAGCTAGGCCTAAAAGTAAATCCCGCACCACGAGATCATAAAATTTTCTTAGAAGAACTACGCAATAATACACCTGCGATTTTTCGTGAGGGCGTTGCACCAGATCACCCCAGCTGCTTATCGGCATTGGAAAATTTTACACAGCGCGATTCAAAAGACTATCTACATTTTCAATCCAGTGATTTTGAAAAAATTGTTAATCAATTACGCAAAAGCAGTAAAGTCACAGATCAAAAAAAATTCTGCACCCAGGGCGTCCGATACCTACTTGATAACTATATCCTGATACCCACTGGTGCCTATGATATCTCGATGCTGATAGACACCCGCTTCACGGGCTGGCGTTTTAATCGCTCTGGGCATCTGGACCTAGGTCAGTTAAGTTTCGTCGCTAAAAACCGATAAGTCTTATATCTTAATGGATCATCTGATTAAGAATGCTCACTGGAGGTTATAAGTGGCTGACAAAAAATTTGATAAACAAATTCCAAACAACTTAGTGGCTATTGGTTCTTCAAGCGCTTGCTGCGCAGAAGGCTGCAAAAAGAAATCAGAACTTGCTAACTTTTGCACAGAGCACTTTGCATGGTTCAAAGCCGGTCTAGTGACCCGCGAAGGCGCACGTGCTTCTGATTTTGACAAAAAATACTATCACTTCTCAGTAAAAAAAGCTGCTTAGAGATTTATTCCACAGCCTTTTAACAACGGTTTTGGCTTATGGGGTCGAATGTAATATTCGGCCTTTTTTATACCTACCTTGTAAGTTTTTAACTTTTCATCGGCAAATACTTAGTGTCATAATAATGTCATGGGACTATCTTCTAAAAACATCATGCAGGTTTGCCTATCTCCGTCATGGGGTGGTTTAGAAATGGTGGCCTATGAGTTTGCGCGCGACTTTAAATCTCAAGGTGTTGATCTACGCACATTATGTATCGAGAGCTCACCACTGTCGCTAAAGCTTCAAGAACTAAAATTGTCTGTGGTCCACTTACCAGCCAAGGGCGTTTTTTCTAAAATGATCAGCTTTGATAGAATTATTCGTCAAGAATCACCAGATATTATTTTGTGCCAGCATCTTCATGATCTTTGGTATATGATACCGGCCATTTATTTTAAAAAAGTCCGCGCTATTGGACTTTCGCATACATTCTTAGGTGTTTCAAAAAAAGATCCTTTTCATAGCTTATTGTACAGACGACTGGATTGCATGATTTGCATGACGGGATTGCACAAAGAAAATCTTTTAAAATATCTAAGTCTTTCAGAAGATAAGTTTGAAGTCATTCCAAACATGGTTGACGTCACTCGCTTTACGCCTGAAAATCGCTCTTCTTTTTTACATAAAAAATATAAACTTTCTAAGAAAAAAATCTTGGTCGGAATCGTAGGCCGCTTAGACGAACACAAAGGTCAACGCGAAGCCATTCTTGCCGTTAAGAAATTAAGGCAATACAATGAGCAAATACATCTTTTGATCATAGGTGAAGACACAATCAACAACCCAGGTACTGAGAAAATTTTAAAAACCTTGGTTAAAGAACATCACCTTGAAAGCATGGTGACTTTTACGGGGCATATGAATGGCGTCGAAAAAGCCATGGCTTCATTGGACATACTGCTTGTACCATCCAGAGCTGAAACCTTTGGACGTGCAATTATCGAAGGCATGGCTTCAGGCGTCCCCGTGATTTCGACTCGCGCAGGCGGAGTCCCTGACATCATCATAAATCGTCAAACGGGAATGCTAGTAGAGCCAGGAAATATTCAGGATTTGGCCGGCGCCATTGAGAAACTTATTCGTAGCCCTGCTTTGCGCGAGCATATACGCTCTACGGCGCTCTGCAAAGCACGAAGCATCTATTCCCGTGAAGTGATCGAACAGAAACTGAAGGCCGTTTTCTTGGCCTCATAGGGACTAAACACCCAGTGCGATAAAGACAATCAAACCGACGATAAAATACTGAATTCCAATGGAAGTGGCTTCTTTTATAGACATCCCTTTTCATCGACAGTTTTTTAGAGTAAGTTAACTGGACTAAGGGCTTAACCTAAAATTTCAGAGCAACATGCCGTGAGGCACGGAGGATCTAATGACCAAAAAAGCAGTTCTTATCACGGGGGCAAGCTCTGGAATTGGTGCCGCCACCGCCAAAGAATTTTCTCGCCAGGGCTATTTTATTTATCTCTTAGGGCGAAATCGCGAAAAGCTACAAGAGACCGCTCTGCAATGTCGCAATGGCGCCTCCATCATTGCTTGTGATTTACAAGATCATATTCAGGTGACTAAAAAAATAAACGAAGTTCTTGCGGTGAAGGTCCATCAAATTGAGGTATTGGTTAACAATGCTGGAATTTTCAAACGTCACTCAAGCGTTGAAGGTAGCGACGAGATTTGGCTTGAGCAATTTCAAGTGAACGTCTTAGGTGCCTTGCGAGTCACTCGCCTCTTCGTGCCTTATTTTATTCAAGCTGGCCGCGGTTCCATCGTGAATGTTTCATCGACCCTTGGTTTAAAACCCACGGCCGATACCTCGGCCTATTCAGCGACCAAGGCTGCGATGATCAATTGGACACAAAGCATGGCACAAGAACTTGGTGGGCAAAATATTCGAGTCAATTGCGTTTGCCCGGGAATTGTTGAAACACCCATCCATCAAACACAGGACCTTAAATCCCTTGGCCACCTTCAGCCCTTGGGTCGCGTTGGTCAGCCCGAAGAGATCGCCAAAAGTATTTATTTTTTAGCCTCGTCAGATTCAGCATGGACAACAGGTGCCATCCTTTCTGTCGATGGTGGAATCGGTCTTGCGTGAATCAGCCATGAACCAACTCACAGTAAAAAGTCACTTTAGCAGTGCCCATCTTTATCGCCAACCACTTTGGAGCGATAAAAAAAATCGCGAGGTTTTTGGTCGTTGCTTCACAGAGCATGGCCACGGTCATAATTATACCCTTGAAGTGACATTCACAGCGTCGATAGAAAATATTCAGGTGCAAGTTCAAAGAAAACAAAACTTACTCGATGGACTTACAAAAATCCTGGATCACGAACATTTGAATTTTGTGATCCCTGAATTCAAAAACAAAGTACCCACCACAGAAAATATTGCCCTCTATTTTTCCAGCAAATTGAAAAATGAAAAAGTTATCCAACTGAGAGTCTATGAAATGACAGACCTATGGGCCGAGTTAAATCTACCGGAGCAATTATGAGTGATGAAAAGTTAAGACTATCAAAACTAATGGCTGAGCGTGGAATCTGTTCGCGACGTGAAGCCGATGTGTATATCGAAAAAGGTCTCGTATTAGTCGACGGTATTCGCATCGATCAACTGGGCACAAAGGTTTCACCCGACGTTAAAATCACACTTGAGGCCGAGGCCCTACGCTCACAAAAACAACTTGTTACGATTGTGCTCAATAAACCCGTTGGTTATGTTTCAGCGCAGCCCGAACCCGAATACACACCGGCCATTCGCTTAATCACCCCTGAAAACCAATGGGGCAAATCCAAAATGAAATTGCGCCCTGATAGCTTTGAGGGATTAGCTGTGGCAGGACGACTGGATATCGACTCTCAAGGGCTTTTGCTTTTCACACAAGATGGTCGAATCGCTAAAAAAATCATTGGTGAAAAAACACATGTGGATAAAGAATATATCGTGCGTGTTACCGGACCGTTACCGCAAGAAAAGCTAGAACTTTTGCGC
>JANNCH010000424.1:0-1838 GCA_031386315.1 Pseudobdellovibrionaceae bacterium | reverse complement strand
ATCACTTTCTCCTAAAAACAGAACCTTCGGAATACTCTATTGACGATCTTAAGCGTGACGGCGTAACAGCATGGTTCGGTGTACGCAATTACCAAGCGCGGAATATCATTCGTGATGACATGAAAGTAGGAGATTTGTGTGTTATCTATCACTCTTCGTGCAAGATACCTGCTGCTGTGGGAATTGGAAAGGTGGTGAAAGAAGCGTATCCAGATAAAACGCAGTTTGATCCAAAGTCGGCGTACTATGACGCAGGGTCGCCAAAGGCGACCCCGCGATGGATGAGTGTTGACATACAGTTTATTGAAAAGTTCAGAGAACCAGTGTCGCTTACACATATGCGCACTGAAATACAACTTGCAAATATGCGCTTACTTTCAAAAGGTAATCGACTGTCAGTTATGCCCATTACTCATGCGGAGTTCAATTGTATTGGTGAACTTGCAAAAGCAATAGCGCTCTAGGTAGTGCTTGGTGTTTTAAGTTGTGTCTGTGTTTGGTCTGTTTTTATTTCAAGGTCATGTATGGATTCTTGCAGTTCAAGTACCAAGCTGTAGGTAAAGAACGAAAAAAGAATTACTGTTATCCACGCAATGTACGGGAATATTTTACTTGCTTCAAGCGAGTGAGTTGGTTTCATAGTATTAAGTATACACACGGGCACGTCTTTTTTGGTGCATTGCCCGGTTGTATTGGGGACACGAATAATCGTAGGACAACAGAAATTACGCCTATTGAGTAATCTTTTGATATGCTGTACTGTACAATCCAATTGACGCCAATCAGATGGGAGGTCGACTTGTCTAAGCCAGAAATTGTGGAATCTGTGGAGGAGAAGAGAGATCCTTCGTTTGGGGAGGCAAAGTGTGGTGGATGTCATGTCATCTATCCCCTGAGTCAATCGAGCTGTCCGCGTTGTCAAAACTCGGGGTTTTGGACTGATCATCGGGGAGAAAGATGCAGTCTGAGAGACTCTCCTAGGTCATAGACTCCTCCGAAAGTCAGGATTTGCTGAATTATGCGTTCAGTATTTCCTGTCGGCCCTGCTGAAGCAGAAAGCCTTGCGATGACAACAGGGCGGAGGCGCGGATATTGCGCCATCCGCCCTTTGCTTTTGCTTGGATTTTCATTACTATAGGCGAATGGAAATGGAAAACACTGACTATGTGAAATACTTTAAAGGAAAGAAAATTACCGTCATGGGACTTGGTCTTTTAGGGCGTGGGGTGGGGGATGCGCTTTTTTTAGCGGAGTGTGGTGCTGAAGTTTTAGTTACTGACCTGAAGACAAAAGAAGAGCTTGCTTCTTCTGTAGCGCAACTTGAAGGATTTGTAAATGTCACTTTTGTACTTGGTGAACACCATCTTGAAGATTTTGAAGACAAAGACATGATACTGGTTGCAGCGGGGGTACCCTTTGATTCTCCATATCTTGCACATGCAAAAGAGCATGGCGTACCACTTGAAATGAGCGCAGCGATTTTTGCTCGGGTGTCTCAAATTCCAATTGTTGGTGTTACAGGGACTCGTGGTAAAAGTACAGTAACAGGAATGATACATCATGTGCTTTCTGTGGTTACTGGAGAACCAATTTTACTTGGAGGCAATATTCGTGGCGTTTCAAACTTGCAGTTACTTAAGGATGTGAAGGAAGACTCTGTCGCAGTTTTTGAGCTTGATTCATGGCAACTGCAAGGTTTCGGGTGGTCGCAGATTAGTCCTCAAATTGCAGTTTTCACCAATTTCATGGAGGATCATCAAAATTACTATAAAGCAGACCCCAGAACTACATCCTCACAAAGTTCGTCTGAGTACGGGGCAGGCATGGATGCGTACTTT
>JANNCH010000420.1:0-2644 GCA_031386315.1 Pseudobdellovibrionaceae bacterium | reverse complement strand
GTTAAAAGTTTGAATTTTGATCAGCTTAATAACTTAGAGATCAATCAAGTTAGCAAAGTTCGTGTGAGTAAGCTCACCGAACCTGCCACAGCAGAAGAAGCCGCAAAATACCAAACACGTGAAGAAACTCTGGCATTGAATCTACAAATTCGTCCCTACGAGAGCCCTGGCAAAGAGTTCATAGTTAAAGAAGCAGACATCACCCGTCGCGCGGGATTCTTTGTAACAAAGTTGAAACGAAAAGGGCTTAGTAACGGCACTCGCAACCTAATCACCAAATGGGATCTGTCACCTGAAAAGGGACCTATCACTTTCTTGATCTCGGATACCGTCCCTGCGCAGTATGTGCAAGCAGCTGCTGAAGGCGCATTGTATTGGAACAAAGTGTTCGGTCGCGAAGTTGTTATAGTTAAGACCCATGTGGATCCTCAGGCCAATCCTCAGAATCGCAGTGTGATGATTCGTTGGATTCCATGGATGGATTCAGGTGCCGCCTATGCACAGGCGCAGTCGGACCCTTTGACGGGTGAATTGCTTCGCGGTCAAATTTTTATGCCCTCTGTGTTTACGCGTGTTGGTTCGGCTGATTTGTTAATCACGAATAATGGAAGCCCCACCCGTAAGCCTACCATGAATTCAACTTCGGGTTGTGACATCGCCCACAAGGTTATGGGTGCAAGCTTAATGGCTGTTGAAGCCAGCGATTCTGAACGCTTGAGATTGGCGCAGGATTCTGTACGTACAACTGTGGCCCATGAAGCGGGACATGTCTTTGGTATGCGCCACAATTTTGCGGCTAGTTTTAGCACGAAGCATTCAGATAGCGAAATTTTTGCCTCTGCAAAAAACTATTTGAAAGAGCCTAATCATCAAGGACTTGAAACAATCACGTCCATTATGGATTACGCAACTAGTGTAGATGATATTTTGTCGGCCGCCTATATTAAGCATTCAGGCTTATCTTATGACAAAATGGTTATGAGTTGGGCTTATGCCAAAGAGGATTCAAGAATTTTAGATGAAAATATCTCAAAATATTGTTCAGACGAAGATATCGGTTTTGCCAATGCTAAAAAAATGAACATCTACGGCTGCGAAAGATTTGATGGTGGTAAGAATCCATTGCTCAGAAAATATTTAGATACAAAAAACAGCAAAGAAACTTTGATCAATGTTTTATTTGTTTCGGTTCTAAATCGTTTGTATCCTGCGGATGCTGATAAGACGACAATTGATGAAGTGATGAAAGCTATTTTGCCAAAATGGAAACTTTTGGGTGATGAAACCGCAAAATATCTTTCTGGATTGTTACTTGATAAAAAAGAATTTATTTCGCTTAGTAATGCTAAAGCCCACGTAGGAACTGATTATGACACTGATGATACTGTATTGTCAGATTCTTTAACTGTGCATTTGGCTGAAGCCGGCGGTTACAATAATATTTTAAATGGTCTTTTGAGAAATTCACAAAATGCTATTGATATTCAGTGGGTCGATCAACAAATCAAAGCATTGCAAGCCAATCCAAAATTTAAGCAAGGTCAGACACTCGGTGGTCGTGATTATGTGTTAACGACTGAAGAAGAAGAGAAAATATTAAATCTTTTTTCTGAATTTTTAAAACTCAATAAAAAAACGCTTTTCAGTGTAACAGCAGAATTGGTACCTACTGAAAAAGCATTGCTTCGTGCAGATACTCTATCGGTTGATTCAGCTAAAAAATTAGCCGAGACCTTTGTGGATTTGAACGCCGCATCCATTGAATCCGCTGACCTCAAAGTGGGTGTTGATTTGACATCTGTCGTTCAAGTCCCGCTTAAATATTTGACACCGACAGAGCGTGAGAAATTCATCACGCTAGTAACAAAAGAAAACTTAGTTTTAGCTGCAGATGCTATGCGTTTAGGTCTTAACAAAGTCATTACGACAGCAGATCCTTTGCTTGTTGTACAGACTGGCAAAGCGGCTGAATACAAGGCTTTCATTGCAGATCTTGAACAACGAAAATTACTCGATGCTAAGGCTTCTGAATGGCTTGCGGCAGAGCTAAAAGTGTTCACTCAATTAGTAGGCGAGAACTAAAAGCGTCACTTCTCTAAATGATACAAAGGGTGTCTCGATTTGAGCCGCCCTTTTTTTATATATACGATTTGAGCGCTATAGCCTGGCACCTTCTTTGATAATAACAAAGTAGGAGGATCTATGCAGTCATTGGCAATTAACAAAATTATAAGCGTTTTAGGGCTTGTAGTGGCGTTGTCATTGACGGCCTGTGCTCCGGCTAGCCAATCCAAAAGTAGCTCTGTTAATAACAACAACCTTGGTCAAAGCGGCTGTAACTCTAGCCCTGGCGTTATTTATAACGAAACTCAAGATGGCGTAGCCTCTTATTCAAGCAGATCATTTCAAGACCGTGTGGGTGATTTTGTTTCTGCGACACTCACACCTTCTGATTTAGGCACTGTGAGTGGTTCGAAAACTTCTCGTAAAAACTATATTTCAATCTCTGGAAAAGCAAAATTTGCCGCTGATGGCATCCTAGTAGCTGCGCAATCAAATCTGGCCATTTTGATTTATGATTCCTATGTGGGCTCACTGGATGCAGATGGCGCAAAGATCACAGCCTATCCCGTAACCATCAATA
>JANNCH010000230.1:0-2208 GCA_031386315.1 Pseudobdellovibrionaceae bacterium | reverse complement strand
CCGCCTGCATTCCAGGCAAAACACGAATAACAGTACCACGGTGGATTGTACCGACCAAGGTCGGTGAGGTTTTGCGTTCAATCTTAAGATCTGACAGCACCCCACCCTCGACATATGCAACTCGAGTTTCCTGTGGTCTGACATTGATTAAGATTTCTGCTGACATGAACACCTCTGTATTTGGTCTAGTCCAGAATCATCTCTGCAGGCAATTAATAACTCAACAATGAATCAATAAATGCCGAAAAAAGCTTAGAGATAACCCGTATATGGAGTGGCAATGGCAACAATAGACGAACTATTCAAGCTGATGGTTGAACAAGGCGCATCGGATCTTCACGTAACAAGTGGAGCCGCGCCTTATTTACGGTTGCACGGTAACATGGTTCCACTCAACTACCGTGAGCTTTCAAATCAAGATGTACAAGGTTTGATTTTCGAAATTCTTTCTGAAAAACAAAAGCGTTCTTTTGTTGAAAAATGGGAACTCGATTTTGCTTATAATCTGAATGGTATCGCACGTTTTCGTTGTAATGTTTTTATGCAAAGAAAAGGACTCGGCGCAGTTTTTCGCGTGATTCCAGAAAAAATTAAAACCGTTCAAGAGCTTAATTTACCCCCTGCGATTTTGGACATGATCGATTGCGATCGTGGATTGATTTTAGTTACGGGTCCAACTGGTTCTGGTAAATCGACGACTCTGGCTTCGATGATTCACCATATTAACATGACTCGCGAAGCACATATTATTACTGTTGAAGATCCAATTGAGTTCGTTCATGCCAATGTTAAATGCTTAGTGAATCAACGTGAAGTTGGCAGTCATACAAAAAGTTTTGCGAATGCGCTCAAAGCAGCCTTGCGTGAAGATCCAGATATTTTACTCGTGGGTGAGTTGCGCGATCTAGAGACAATCGCACTTGCTTTAACGGCCGCAGAGACAGGCCACATTGTTTTCGGAACACTACACACTAATAGTGCTGCAAAAACCATTGATCGTATCATTGACGTTTTTCCATCAGGACAGCAGCAGCAGATTCGTACAATGTTAGCTGAAAGTTTGCGCGGAGTTGTTGCCCAGTGGCTATTCTCTCGGGCCGATGGACAGGGGCGTGTCGCTGCCTTTGAGATCATGAAAAATAACAAGGCCATTGCCAATTTGATTCGCGAAGGTAAGGTTCACCAAATCGCATCAGCAATGCAAACTGGTCATAATCAAGGTATGATACTATTTGAAAAATACATTGAAGACTTGGTTCGCAAAGGCAAGGTTTCGTCACAAGATGCAAAAACTTTCTTGGGACAAGGCTCTGAAACCATTATTCAACAGGCAACCGTCGCTAGTAAAACTCGCGTCGGTTAAAATTCAAAGCGGTATTGCACAACGGGAACACTCTGGTTTTCAGCCACGAGTGTTCTTTTTAGTTTTAGGCTCTGCATTTCAGTTTGCGAAAAATCATAGGTTCCAGATGTGACTGGTTTTCGGCTAGCATCATAACTGACATAACTTATTCCAGCCACCAGCCCCGCCAAAGCACCCAACGTAATATTGCCCGTGTGCTCTTGTGGTTTACCATAAAATGAAAGCGTACTTAAGCCCAACACGGCGCCGCCAATCGTAGCAAACATGACGGCGGCGACACCGCGACGCAAGTTTTTTTCAGGACTTGTGGTCGAGCTTTGTTGTTGAGACCAGGCAGAGTTCGTCGTTAGAAACAAAATCACTAGTAATATGCATTTAATTTGTTTCACCGCTCACCTCTTTTTTGTTAAGCTATAAAAATATTTAAACACCTCGGGGTTGCATATGCAAAGCGATATTTCTCTGGCCCAATATATAGATCATACACTTTTAAAGCCCGAGGCCCGCCTAGAGCAAATTCAAAAACTTTGCGACGAGGCATTGAGTTTTGGTTTTTTTAGTGTGTGCGTGAATTCATCCTATGTGTCTACCTGCGCAGAAAAACTTAAAGCATCCAACGTCAAAGTTTGCGCGGTTGTTGGTTTTCCACTGGGTATGATGGATACAAAAAGCAAAGCCTTCGAAACAGAAACCGCCATTGCAAATGGTGCTGGTGAAATCGATATGGTAATCAATATCGGTGCCCTGAAGGATGCACGCTACGATTATGTACGTGATGATATTCACGCAGTGGTTGTTGCGGCTAAAGGCAAAACAGTCAAAGTTATTATCGAGACCTCGTTGCT
>JANNCH010000358.1:0-5775 GCA_031386315.1 Pseudobdellovibrionaceae bacterium | reverse complement strand
TTGATCGCGGTGCCGGTCACGATTTGATCAGCCTTGAGCTCGATCACAAAAAAAGCATACACAGCCGCAATGACCAAACCTGCACCAAATGCTGCGATCCAACCTGTCCACTCAGAATTTGTAGAATGGGCAATGATGGCGCCGCTAAAGGCACCGACCAACATAAAACCTTCGAGCGCCACATTGACGACGCCTGAACGTTCGCTGAAAAGCCCACCCAAGCTAGTAAAAATCAACGGAGTCGACATACGTAGGGCTGCAAAAGCCAAAGAAAAAATCATCCATTCTTGAGGCATTAGTCTTTCCTCCGTCTTTTAGAAATCCATAGCCAGTAACCCTGCGCCGAAACACCGAGTATGATCATGGCTTGAATGATGCGAGAAAAATCACGTGTGATGGTTGATGTTTCTAAATCTAAATCCATGGCACCCTTGTGCAGTGCTGCTAACAAGAATGCAGAAAGTATGATGCCCAAGGGATTATTTTGCGCAAGCAATGCTACGGCAATACCAATGTATCCATAGTCAGGTGAAAAACCGATGCGGTATTGTCCGACTCCGCCAACAACCTCTGACATCGCCACGAGTCCTGCGAAACTTCCGGCCAAAAACATAGCGAGGATGCGTATTTTCTTTTCTGATATTCCAGCTCTTCTGGAGGCTTCAGGATTGTAACCCACCGAACGAAGTTCAAAGCCTAAAGAGGTTTTCCACAGAAATATCCACGTAGCAATGGCTACAAGTATGGCCACAACCAAAGAAAAGTTAGCAGGCGTATCTGGAAAGAGTCGTGCGATCAAATCATAATCTTTCGTTAGATAGTTACTTCCCACTACGGCAGTTTCTGGATTTTGTGAATTCGGATTTGGAATCAAGTTCAGTGTTACCCAGCTTGCAAAGCCTGCCGCCACAAAGTTTAACATAATAGTTACAATGACCTCATGACTTCCACGCACAGCACGCAACCAGCCGGCAAGCCCGCCCCATAGTGCGCCGGCAATAATTCCAGAAGCAATTGCCACCACAGGGGCCAGAGGAAAAGGTATTTGTGGAAACGAGACACCCACCCATGCTGCGGTCAGTGTACCAATAGTTAATTGCCCTTCGGCACCAATGTTGAATAAACCTGCGTGAAAAGCGATGGCCACAGAGAGGCCGCAAAAAATCATGGGTGTTGCGTAGGCGAGCGTCAGTCCAAAATCATAGGATGATCCAAAGGCACTTCGTAAAAGAATCATCAAAATATTCAAAGGATTTTCGCCGGCAAAAAAAGTCAGCAGCAAAGCGCAAGTCAGTCCTAACAAAAATCCAAAAGAGATCTTTAAAAAATTCTTCATGAGATGTTACCACCCATGGCACTGCCGATTTTTGAAGTATCAAAGTCCTTGCGCGCAAATTCAGCCACGATTTTACCTTTGAACAAAACCAAAATACGATCCGATAAAGTGAGCAACTCATCGAGTTCGGATGAAATCAATAAAATGCCAGACTGACGATCGCGCATTTCACGTAATTGTGAGTGAATGAATTCAATGGCACCGATATCGACCCCACGTGTGGGTTGTGCTGCTAAAATAAATCCAGGGTTGTTCGAAAGCTCGCGGGCTACCACCAGTTTTTGTTGGTTACCGCCAGACATCTTACCTAACTCATGGTGAATATTGCGAGGGCGAATGTCATAGGTCTCGAGTGCTTCGGTTGTATTTTTGAATAATTTTTTTAAATTCAAAAAAGGACCGCGAATATTTTCTTTCAACCGATGGGCACCAAGCAAAAAATTCTCGTATACAGGTCGTTGTGATAAAACACCAAAGCGCAGGCGATCCTCTGGAAATGCGCCGACGCCTAGCTCGCGAATCTGTGTTGCACTCAAGCGAGTGGTGTCTTGGTCTTGAAGAGATATTTTTCCACTCAGTGAGTTTTTATTCAGTGCCGATGGGTCTAACAACGAATGTATCAAAACATCTTGTCCATTGCCCTCAACACCTGCAATTCCGACAATTTCAGAAGCATGTACGTCTAGCGAGATATCGTGAATGGCGTGAGCATGCAGTTGCGCATTTAGGTTTTGCACACGCAGAACGTTTTTGCTCGCAACTGTCGTCTTGCGCTCAGGGATTTCGGCAAGCTTATGACCGATCATTAACTCTGCAAGCTCTGAAGTATTTGTTTCTGAAGTTTTGCGCTCAGCCACGACTTGGCCTTGACGAAAAATAGTGACCTTATCAGTGATACGCATGACCTCTTTGAGTTTGTGCGTGATGATAATAATAGTTTTTCCCATATCGCGCAAACGCTGTAAATTCACAAAAAGTGCTTCGACCTCTTGCGGGGTCAGTACAGCGGTAGGTTCATCTAAAATAATAATTTCAGAATCCTGCGCCAAGGCCTTCAGGATTTCCACGCGTTGCTGTAGACCCACAGGCAAATTTTCAATGCGTTTATCAAGGGCCATATCAAAACCAAAAGTACGTGCAAGTTCTTCGAGTTGATTTTTTTGTTTTTTACGATCTAAAAAAAACGATCGTAGTTTGCTATGTAAAAGTAAATTATCAAGCGCAGTGAAGGGCTCTGCCAACATAAAGTGTTGGTGTACCATACCAATACCTGCGTGCATGGCATCGGTGGGTGAGCGAAAGTCTACGCGCTGACCACGGATCAAAAGTTGTCCTGAATCCGGTTGGTAAAGTCCAAAAAGAATTTTCATGGCTGTGGATTTGCCCGCACCATTTTCACCAACGATGGCGTGCATAGAGCCCGCTTCGATGGATAGGTTGAGCTTCGAGTTAGCGGTCACCGCTCCGAATGTTTTAGTGATATTTCTAAATTCGATGAGCGGTGTGGGGACTGACATCAAGATTACTTTTTCTTGTAGTAGTCAGGAACTTGAATTTGACCAGCGATGATTTTCTTTTTGATTTCATCGACTTTCTTTTTTATTTCCCCTGTGATGAGCTTTTCGTTGTATTGATCGATGGCGTAATCAACACCATTATTTTTTAAACCAAAACGTTCCAAACCCGGTGTGAATTTTCCTTCTTGCGTGGCCTTAATGGTATCGTAAACGGCAACGTTCACACCTTTGATCATACTTGTGAGGATTGAACCTGGCTTCATCCAGTTCTGATTTGAATCCACACCGATCGCGAATTTTTTGCGATCTTCAGCCGCATCAAAGGCACCCGAGCCTGAAGCTCCGGCAGCAACAAAAGTCACATCTACATTTTGTGTGAATTGACTGAGTGCTAATTCTTTAGCTTTGGCAGGGTTATTCCAGGCCTCGCCAGTCACACCAATAAAATTCTCGACGACTTGCACTTTGGGATTTACATACTTTGCACCCGCTGCGTAGCCGACAGCAAAGCGACGAATCAACGGAATGTCCATTCCGCCGATAAAGCCCACTTTGCCAGTTGTTGATTTCAAAGCGGCTAGGGCACCCACTAAAAATGAACCTTCGTGTTCTTCAAACATAAGTGAACGAACATTGGCTGCCGTGATTTCGCCGTCTATGATTGCAAACTTAATTTTTGGAAATTGCGCTGCCACTTTTTTGACAGCTTCGACTTGAGCAAATCCAATTCCAATCACAAGATCAAAGTTTTTGCGCGCAAACGAACGGTGCATATTTTCAATGGCGTTGGTGTCTGTGGCCTCAACATATTTCAATTCGATTTTTAAATCTTTTTCGGCGCGAGTCGCACCCGCATAGGCAGAAGAGTTAAAAGATTTGTCATCTTTTCCACCCTTATCAAGAACCAGCCCCACACGTAGACTTTCGGCAGAAGCAGTGATAGCTAAAAAACACGAGACAAAAACACTTAAAAGTTTAAAACCCATAATAGCCCCCAAGCGCCCGCATACTAACCGAAACGTACCAGCTACCCAATGGTTTCGCATGTGCGTTAAGATATTAAAATGCCCAAGGTTTTGGCCTTGGGCATTTTAGAAATTTTAAGGTAAATAGAAGTTAATGCCAGAGGCATTGTTTCCAGGTCTATTGCCATTCTGCTGGCAAAGACCCACTTCTAGAGGTCTTTGGAAGACCTCTACGGCATCTGGTGGAATCATTGGTCCGCGAGGGTAAAGCTCAAGACCCCGTGGGGTTACAACAATCATATCGTTCATAGTGACACGGGTGCGACCATTCATCAGACTAATTGGATCAAAGTTTGTCATGATTCCCATAGCAGCGGTCGTTTGTACGAGCACTCCACCTTGATTGAGTATGTTCTGCACATAATCAGGAATCTGCGGAAGATTGCCTGGGACAAAACAGCCAGGTCCCGTAGGTCCAAATCCTAGCATACGCAGCGGCAATCCGAACGAGTTGCCGCCACCAATGCTGCCGCCATTGTTAGAGCCACTATTACCGCGGCCACCGCTGATTTTCTCTAATAATTCATTGCGTTTTAATTTAGGCTCTTTGCTTTTCAAGATTCCGATTCCTGCAGCCACAATTGCTGCAGAATTTGAACTGCCACGGAACTCATCACCAGATGTTAAAGTCATCTGCGATGGAGCATAAATATCTGGCTTACCTAAAGACACGGACAAAGAAGAACGATCTGAATCGCTCGCACCCACAGTGATCACCGACGGGTTGTCCGCAGGATTTAAAAGAGTCTCGTCAGTTGAGTGTGAAGGCATGGCAATACCTTCGCCATCCACGGTGATACGCAAACTATCTTTACTAGAGAAGTTTTTCGACTGGTTTTTTACACGAACTAGGTAAGAACCTTTTTTTAGTTCGGCCGTTATGATTTCGCGTGGATATTTTGAATACTGAGGACGAGCCTCGTTAGCATCATTTGATTGTTTTAAGGCGCTTGCTTGAATAATATTTAGCAGATCATCTGTGAGAGCCAAGTCTAAGTCTTTTTTAGTGCCAGGATTCACATCATTTTTAAAGTCATTCCAAGAAAGAACTATTTTAATCTGACATTTTTCTTGTTTGCCCGGTGGTTCGCACTTCAATGAAAGTGCATCATTTTGATCAGGCAGTTTCACCCAATCATTCTCAAGTGTTTCGATTTCACTATTGTAAGTTGTTAAACCAAAGTTACCGGCCGCATTCACCCAGATCACACCGGCTTTTGTTGCGCGAGTAACCTGCGCATTGATAAAACCTTTGCCGTCGAAGTTTCCGCCGTATTCCCAAACTTCAGAGTATAAGACGAGGTCAAATTTTTGTGCTATTACATCATCGATAGCCGCTTGGAAATTCGTAAAACCAAAAACATTGTAAAGAGTCAGCTCGGGCTGCCATTGTTTTGTGGTCATTTCATCAGTCATCAACGCAGTCAGGATTTGCGCCATTTTCAAACCGTGCTCAACTTTTAAATTTTCAGGATCTGCTACAGGTCCAGCAACATATTGAGTATTATCTGGTAGGGTTTTGCCGATTTCTTTTTCAAAACCGTAAAAACCCTTGTCCAAAACAGCTACGCGCAAAAGGCGACCTGTGTTGTGTAGTGGATAGTACTTATCAAAGCCCAAATCAGCTTGAATTTGTCTTATATTTTTAAAGGGTGACTGCGCAGTTGAGGCAGCAAAGGCGTTCGCACAAAAGAAAGTGACAATAGTTAGTAAAACAAATTTCACGTGGGCTCCCTGGTTTGGAGCGACCCTACTACGCGAAGAGGTATGAGTGAACTCGAGAGTCAAAATTTGTAGATATTACTGGTATATACACAAATAAAAATGCCGACCTCGAAGGGTCGGCATCGTTCGATCAGTAGATCTTGAAAACTACCAACGGTTCCAGCTCCAGCTG
>JANNCH010000354.1:0-2298 GCA_031386315.1 Pseudobdellovibrionaceae bacterium | reverse complement strand
GGGGTCTTCCGCGATGGCTTTAATGCCGTCCTTCGTCGCCTCCACATCGTCCGCTGCTTGTGCCTTGTCTTTCTTGCGCTGCGGCGAATCGGCGGCAGGTGCCTTGCCCTTGTTCTTCTTCACGAGCTTCGTCGCCTTTTTGCCGCCAAGATTCTCGTATCGTTTTTTACCGAGTTCCCACGCTTCTTTGAGGAAGGCGTTACTAAGGGATTCTCCATACTCTTCAAACATCTCAGCGGAGAAGCTGTCGAAGTCGCCGTGCCGCATCTCGCCCTTGGCCTCGTCCGCAATCACGGAAAGCAGTTCGTCGCGCTCTGCTTTTTCATTAATAACGTCCTGATCGCTTTCTTTCTTCCGTGATCCTTCGCCTTCATTGATTGCAAACCGCGCATCCACCCCGCGCTCGCGCCGTGCTTTGATTATGGCTTTGGCACGCACTCGCGCCGCAGCTACATCGTCGTCAATCTCCTTGTCCCACGCACGCGCCTGTTCCAACACCTTTTCCGGGATGCTGCGATATGCGCGGGCGTCTAGTTGATCCTGCACGTTTTGCTCGATAGCCTTTTCGCTCGCGGCACTCCTGAGCTTCGCCAATTCTTCATCCTGCTTGGCGTATTTGTCGGCCAACTCCTGCGCCTCAATCTTTTTCTCTTCGCTAATCGGCTTGCCATTATTTTCGGAAATCGCACGCGCCACGATAGCTTTGAACGAGTAATCGCCCTTGAGCACCGCTTGGCGATAGTTGCCGATGCGACTCCATACCGCGCCCATCCCGTCAGTGGCTCTGTCCAGCCTCGCCCGTTCGTTTTGAATCACGGCCAACTCCGCAAACATCATCTCGCGCTGCTCGGCGGAGATCGTGCCGTCATTCACAATCAGATTCGCGGCGTTGTATCGGTTTATGAGGTCAACCCCGTGCAGTTGTAATAGCGACTCGTCAAGTTGACTGATCGCTGTTCCCAAATTGAGTGCCCCATTCAACCTCTCAATGAGTGCTGGCACGTAATTTGGGTAAAGCTTACGGAAGTCTAGCGCGAATTGCATCACGCCTTCCCTATTCAGTGGCTCGAATAGCAGGATGGCCTGTTTTCTGTATTCCTCCTGCTGGTAGGCGTCCTTCGTGGAGTATTCTACGCTGTCGCCTGTTTCCGTAGCGGCTACTGCTGCTGCCGCTGCTTCATCCTCGTCCATGCCTTGGCCGATGGAGAAGCGAATGTCGCTGCCGTCTCCTTCTTTAACCACAGACGAGCCAGCTTCCGATCCGCGCAAAGCTGCCTTTTCTGTTGCGCCGATAGCGTCGCCCGTTTCGCCCGGTAGCGCGCTGTTTTTGGCTTTAGCCTCGGTGCTTTGATTACTTCGATCATGGGATAGCGTTCTTCGCCCGAAGAAACGAATACTCCCGCCGTCCGTGAAGTCAACCCAATGATCCGCCTTCAACTTCATCCACGGCTGGGCGCGCACGCCCGCGACAGTGCGCCATTTTCCATCGTAATACACCCGATCTCCCGCGACGAGATTCGAGGTAAGTTTCGTCGGGAAGCTCTTGAAACCGGATGGGGCGTCCGCGCTATCCTTTGGCTTTGGATAACGATACTCGCTACGTGGCATCGTTCCTTGCGGCCTTATGAAATCTGGATTGAATCGCGTCAATTGGCGATACCCTTTCTTTCTCTCCTCGTCCGACCAAGGCTCGTCGCTATTGCGGTTTGGCAAGAACTCGTTGTTTTCAATGCTCATCTTCACGCCCCCACTGGCGCGACCGTCGCGGCTCGTCCGCACCGCGTCAATACCCCGGCGCAATAGTGCTTCAATATCGCCACGCGTCCACCGCTTGATGCCCGACTTGGCGAGGATGGTGCGAATGAAATCCACGATGCGACGCCAGCGCGATTGATCCTTGGGCGTTGCGGAAGATCGTGGCCCGAACCGCCCTATGATGAGAGCCAGCGTTTCGGATAGATGCTGGCTTTCTTGCGGATAATGCGCCTCAACTCGCTTCACTTCGTTTGGAAACTCCCGCCGTAACGCCGCCATCAATCGCTGCGAACTCTTTGGCGAGAGCGTGTCTAAGATTCCATCTACGCCAACGTGCCCGGCTTGTTCGTGGAAGAACACTTCCGCCGCCCGCTGTGTCGAGCCAAGGCCCGCCGCGTTCAGCCACACCTTGCCGTCATAGTTCACACCGCCGATGCGATTCAGCGAGATGCCTTGTTGCTTGGCTGCGTCTTGCACGGCTTGCGGAAACTCTTTCCCATCCGCAATCACAATCGTTTCCACCGCGCCCTTGAACTTTCGCAC
>JANNCH010000337.1:0-2305 GCA_031386315.1 Pseudobdellovibrionaceae bacterium | reverse complement strand
CCACTAAACACAGGCTTAACATGATGTTTGCCTTGTCAAAATCATATCAAACGGTGTCCCAAAATAAACGTGTCATTTGACATATTCCCATTCTGACTTTCACAGGTTAATTTCTCAACACTGTAATTCGGCGGATTCTACTCCGGTCGGACAAACGACGGTGACAACATTGAACTTTTTATGAATACAGAAATCATTAAAAAATTTCATGGTCTCTCCTGTCGTACCTCGAAGTGAGATGTTGAATAAAAATATTTAAGTTTTTTTGCTACGGTCACGCATCGATAAGGTGAGCTCATATTCAACAACCGACTCATTACTCTTTGACGGTACAGTCGCAAAACCTTTGAAAGTTCTTTCAACACGATCCGCACTTTGAATCGCCTGTTCAACCAGACCACTGACATTCAAAACATCTTCACAAATAAAATGAACATTACCGTCAGGACGCTTTAAAAAATTCACTTTAAAATCTTTAAAGACAAAATCAATTTTTCTTTTGCTTTTTTGAATAGCAAAAACGGCTGCCGCCGCGATACTAAGCTCTGCGCCCACGGCCAAAGAACCAAAATACATCGACCCTAAGTGGTTTTTAGTACGATAACCCAAAGGGATTTTGATTTCACAACGACCATCGCTGAACTCTACAACTCGTGGGCCGATAAACACCAATAAAGGAATTTTGAACAAACCATAAAGTTGAATGAACGCATTGTATTTCAGATTTTTTATACTCACCAAAACCCCCCAGCATAAACCTTTAACTTCAGGGTACGTGACTCTTTGTTGGATTCAATCATTTTCGCACATTATTGCATATGACAAAATCCTGGACAGCATTGAAGTTTTTACGATGCAAAGCGAATACATCTGCCCCCTTAGTTTACATATAGCACTTGGATGCTGACAAAATTGGAATGGCCCTTGCTCTAGCAGCAGTGACTTCACAAATCGGGGGATTTCATGAAGAGGGTTCTTATCACTTTTTGCATTTCGTTTTTAGCGTTAACGGCATGGGCGAACGAAACTGCGCTGACAGTAAAAAATGTTCAAGGTGACTACGTCCTCAAATCGGGGGATGGATCGGTAGATGCCAAACTAGAACTTGCGACCAAACTTGCTCGTTTGCAATACACTGAAAAAGGCGTTTCAGTTCGCTGCCGCGGGGATTATACCTTTGATGATAAAAATCAAATCCTCGATGCCAAGCTATACGACTGCGGAGTTTACAAACTTAGTTTGAACTATATCACTTACTTGAGTGGACAAACATTAGAGTCTTTAAAGACAAGCACCTATGCCCTTGTCAGCATTACAGACAATGATGAGAAAGTAAAAACCTTGCCTTTTTCAGTCGAGAAAATAAAATAATTTTTAAATTTCAAAGCCCAAAGAAAAACTCAGTAGCAATACTACAAAAACCAGTGTGGCCGCTGCTGCCATTAAAAACTCACGTCGACGAAAAAACAAAAAGGCTGTCATTAGTACACGTACAATCGGCAAGATTATTAAAATACACAAACCAATATAAGCGATCACCAAGCCCCAGCGCTCTTGCTGCCAACATTCACGAAAACTATCGATAAATGAAATGTGTTGGTAATGCTCGAACTTTTCAAGCGGATTGCCAATAAACTGAAACTGACTAATCCAACCAATAAGCAAAAATAAACCGGCAATCAACACACCAATACGCAAAACTTTTGAAATAAAAAGTTCTAACGTGTAAAGTGATCCCGGCTTCATACAAACCCCTTCATGATCATTTGCACAGACACGATCGACAAAACCACCACAAATATTTTTCGAATTGTCGCTGCCGGCATACGCACCATGACTTTAGCTCCAAACCATGAACCTATAATAATACCAACGGCCACAGGGGCTGCGATCTCGGGGCGCACATCCCCACTCAGCAAAAAAGCACCCGCACTCGCCGCCGCAGTCACGCCGATCATAAAGTTTGATGTTGCCGATGAAACCTTCAATGGCACTTTCATAACATTATCCATGGCGAGCACTTTGAATATACCACTGCCAATCCCTAGTATTGCCGATAGCATTCCTGCCAATGTCATAAGAAACAATCCCCATGTGGGCTTTTCGATTTTATAATGCTGAATAACATCGCCCACAGGGTAACTACTGGCTAACTTCAATTTCGTGGACCAAGGATGATCGCTTGTCGAATGTGAGTCCTCTTTTTTTCGCAGCATCATCAATGCCGAAAAGAAAAGAAAAAAACCGAACAGCAAAAATAAAAATGAAGGCTGAATAGACTTAGAAATTAAAAAGCCCAGAATGG
>JANNCH010000331.1:0-9023 GCA_031386315.1 Pseudobdellovibrionaceae bacterium | reverse complement strand
AGTTTCACAATTTTGATACCTTTGTGCAGATCCCTTGTCGCCATCGACAAGTCTTGTACTATAAGATTTCTAGTCGACAAATTATAACTCATTTTAAAGAAGGGCTCTTGAAAATTGCAATCAATGTGGCTGACTTGCACTTTTTTAGTTTTTTGAATTTGTTGTGCTCTAGCAAAGCCAAGTGCCGGCACAAGCGATATACATATAATAAGAAAGCTTAAAACTTTTTTCATCTACGTTCTCCCGGTTACAACAGCGAACAATCCTGATCGTTGATTTTATAGTGATAAATGACAAAAACAGTCATTCAAACAAATTCAAAGTCCCGTATATTGCTTTTGATTCTTTTCATTTATCACGCAGAAGTGTCTCTACAAGACACGTACCAAAGCGGGATCTCTTATTTTGCGTAACAATAACGAAGTGACATTGGCGGTCTCATTGCGGGATCTTGTACAGTTATTTGAGCTCAGCTGCGATTAAACACATGCCCACCTGGCATCAGCTTTGCTTTTGATTTGATAACCAAAGCAGAGGTTCTATGAGACTGTCATTAAATAAGTGGTCACTGATTAGTTTAGGAATTCTAGTAACTCAGACTACTTGGGCACAGTCGTCTTTTCAGAACAACATCCTATGGAAAGACTCTAAGGGGCTTGTATCAGCAGCACACTGCTTACCTGCGATTTACGATCAAATACCATTTGTTATAGCTGAAGATGACAAAGGCGATGGAAGCGCTAAAATCACCGTGCGTCTAAAAGACGAAAATACTATCCGCGTGCTACCTACTCGCTCGATTCTTATTTTAAATAATACACCTGAACTTCATCACACACGTTTGATTAAAGTGGCCGGAATTGCAAAAAATAATCTTTCTAAAAATTCAGCACTTCGCTCTGACGAAGGGCAAATTTTTGAAACACACCTTCAAAATGTTGATGACTATGTTATTCACATTCAAAATGACACTGAAAATAAAAAAATTAAGTCCATTTTTTTCAAAGCAGCTGATACACTTTGGCAAGTAGCCATGCGTGATGAGAAGTATCTTGGTCTTTCATGCAATGAGGGCACACAAAAAAAAGACTATACACTTTTTAATGTTTTCACTATGAATAGCGATCAATCCATAGCTCAAGTTGCCGTAGCGAGCGACAATACAGAAATATTTAAAAGCATCAAAGTTTTCAGCGCCGATGAAATCGAAGCCCTTATTACAAAAGACGATACTGAAGGTGAAGCGCTCACTGCCGATGAAAAAACAGAACTTTCGCAAAGTGATTCGTTTACCACAGCCAAAGATTTTGTGGTCTCTGGCTATAAAACGCCTCAAACAAGCATCGTAAAAATACCGACAACTACTGTTAAAACTCAAATAGGCAAAGATGGAAGAGTTACTGTCTTTCAATTCGCTAAATCTATTGTAAATGTGGCAACAGACCCAGTGGGTAGTGCTAAAAGACTCGCCAAAAACCTTGCGGAACACCTCACCGGAAGAAAAAACAACTCAAATTCTAACGACGAATCTATCGTAGACTATATTATATGTACAAAAGATTCAGGACTTTCGATTCGTAATGAAAAAGCAGAACTGCTGTTCACGGCGGATCACTTCGAAAGAGTTCAAGTTATTCAATCTTGGACAGACAATAAAGACAAAACTCGTATACAAGTGAAATTTCCAAACCGTAAAGGTCAGACCGGATATGCCGCTAGCGAATTTGTTAAACTAAAGTCCGCTTGTCAGCCATATATAGAAGAACAAAAACAAAAAGATGATGCCGAAGAGAATATTGATATCAGCAAAGGCGGAAGCCTTAAAAGTGCTGAATGCTGTGTATTTCCAACACAAGATCGCCCGACACAGTCCTATAAAGAAGGAATGCGCAAATTCAGAGCCGGACGCGGAAAAGGTAAACGTACGCACGCGGCCTGTGACTTGTACCGCAAAAAACACGATCCGGCAGTGGCCGTGACCACAGGCAAAGTCGTACGCAATTTGTATTTCTTTTATCAAGGCACTTATGCATTGGAAGTTGTCCATACTGGTGGCCAAATCGTTCGGTACGGAGAACTCACAGGCAAAAGAGCTGAAAATACAAGCGCTGGCAATTCGGTAAAGCCAGGACAAACTATTGGTTATATAGGCAAAGTTAATTCAGGCTGCTGCAAACCGATGCTGCACTTTGAACTTTACTCGGGCGAACGCAAAGGCTCGTTAACTAATTTTTCTAATAGACCTTACCAGCGCCGATCTGATCTAATGAATCCAACCGAATATTTAAACCGTTGGGAAAAAAAGCAATTCGGAGTATCTTACTAGTCACCTCGGGCAGCATCTCAGGCAATATCAGGAGAAGGCATGAAACGTTTCAATATCGCAATCACCATCTGTGCTTTTTTGATCGTGATTGCGGCGGTGTTTTTGTTCAGAAAGACATCAACTATTACGACCAGTGGGTCGCCTTCCAATGATAATTCGACGACAGCTGGCAATGCAGGATCACAGGTCAATAAAAATGTCTTTTCGACCCAAAACAAAGAAGCATTCTCGCAACAGACAACTGGCACTAGTTCGGGTCTTAGTGAGGAAAAACAATCCCTACAAAATATGACTGGCACGCTTGCAGCTTTTGCAACCTCCGAGCGTACAATCGATGAGTTAATGGAATATTTAAAAGCCTCAAAACAAGAGCCTGTGATGGCTGAAGATAAAAATGATTATACGGGTTCTATGTTTGTGGTTCGCACGAACAACCCCTTCCCCGGCACTCGCTATTTTCATGCGCAGTACTTTCAAGACGAAACAGGCAAAAAATTCGTACAGCATATGTCTTTTGAATACAAACCCGGTCCACAGGCCATGCAAGATGCCGTGGCCGCAGTTCAACAAAGCTTCAAAGGCCTTGGCAAACCGCAAAGTCAAAAAGGCGATTTTGCAATGTGGGAACTCGATCATGGCTATGTGGTCTGGATTAAAAAACAAAGCGCTGAGGACCTCGAGAATAACCTCATCAACCCTTCAACAGATGCAGATATCGGAACTATTCGTGTGGCTGTTGAACAAAATCCCCACGATGACATCGACGAACACGGACACTAAAACTTTTTTTACCTTAGACCGCGAGTATTTTTTCTCGGTCACCAACAATCCAAAGTATATCGCCGACTAGAATGAGTTCATGACTATCGGGATTTAACATACGTTGACCCGCACGCTCTATGCCCACAACCAATCCGCTGGTGGCTTCACGCAAACCAGATTCGCGAATATTTTTATTTAAGAATTCAGATTGCTGCATGATCTCTACTTTCTCGAGTGTAAAGTTTTTTGTGTTAGAAACAAAAAAACCACCCATGCGGTCATTGCCAATAAAATTTTTAAATTTCTCTAGTTGCTCGTCCGTTCCAATCACTGACAATTTATCAAAGGGCATCAACATCTCGTCACGCCCAGGGGCTGAAATACGACGACGCCCCCGCTCGATAAGCGCAATAATCACTCCGTATTTTTCGCGGATACTTAAATCCATCAAGGGCCTTCCAACAAAATTGGCCTCTGCTGGAATAACAAACTCAGTGATGTGCGCGTCCCATGGCGCCAACATAGACTTGGGCTTTAGTGGCGGGGCACGATGGTTACTTTCGTCATGAAAATTTCCTAAAAAATGACTTTCAAACCATTGATATATTTTTTCTAAGTAACGATACAATACAAAACCCACGGCTGCGGTCATCCACAATGTGATTGCCAGTGCCCACTGCCATTGCACGAACTGTGCAACCATGACGCCGATCAAAACCACTGCCACCATCATGCGTGAAATTAAAAAAACATAATTAGGCGAATTTTTATCTAAATCCCCACGCAAAGTGAAGACATCCATATTTTTAATCTTTCCAAAAGCAACAGCCCACAAAAAGGGAGCACTCAAAAGCAAAGTCAGACTCAAGGTAATAAGTTTTGCCATGCCTTCATCCATTTGACGCTCTAGCAACCATGTCAGCATCCAGCGAGATGTGAATAAAAAAACGGCAATGGCCACAACTGAATTTAAAATAATTTTTGTCATATAAGCTTTAACTAAAATACGCCAATCCCTATTCGAAGAAAGCACCACAGATTGTTGAGAATACCTTGTGATCAAGCCTGACCAAGAAGTAGGTAATTTTCTTTCAAGAAGACGATACGCAGTATCCATTGAACGCAACATGTATGGAGTTGTGAAGGTTGTGACCACCGAAACTGCGACGGCAATGGGGTACAAAGTTTTCGAGATGACTCCGAAACTAAGCCCCAATGTTGCAATGATAAATGAAAATTCGCCGATCTGTGAAAGCGTCATACCAGTCTGCATAGCTGTTCGCAGAGTTTGCCCTGCTAACAAAGCCCCACCCATAACGCTCAGGGTTTTACCAACGATCACGATAAAACTTAACAACAGCACTATACCGAAGTGTTCTTGAATTATTGCAGGGTCAATCAACATACCGATCGAAACAAAAAAGACCGCCGAAAAAAGATCACGCACAGGTCGAATCAAATGATGAATGCGCTCGGCCTCGATGGTCTCTGCCAATAGTGAACCTGTCACAAAGGCCCCAAGAGCTGCTGAAAAGCCCACCTTGTCAGCAAAGATCACCATACCAAGGCATAAACCCACAGAGATCACCAAAACAGTTTCTTCAGTCAGCAGATGCTGCGCTTTTTTTAAAAAGCTCGGCAATATAAACACTCCGGTGATAAACCAAATCAAAAGAAAAAATACCAATTTAGCCATCGAAGTGAATATTTCCATGCCGGCAAATTGTTTAGTTAGCGCCACCGTTGAAAGTAAAACCAAAAGTAAGACAGCCATAAGATCTTCGATAACTAGAACACCGAATACGAGACTCATATAACGCTTGGTTTTGTAGCCTAGTTCGTCTGTGGTACGTAAGATAACCGAAGTCGACGAGATTGAAATGATCCCACCAAGAAATAGGCTATCCATAAAATTCCAGCCTAAAATCATTCCAGTCAAATATCCTAATCCCAACATCATGAGGATTTCAAAAATAGCTGTGGTGCCCGCGGCTCCACCCACTCGCATTAATTTTTTAAAACTGAACTCAAGGCCCAATGCAAAGAGCAGAAAAATAACCCCTAGCTCGGACCACAAGCGCACATTTTCGGTATCAGTGACATTCACAACTAAACTGCAGTGGGGGCCCACAAGAAAACCGGCAAATAAGTAACCAATGACCAAGGGCTGTTTCAATTTTTTAAATAGCAAGGTGATAATCGCTGCCGCACCTAAAATCAAAGCCAGGTCATGAATCATCGTCGGTAAATTGTGCATTATTGCTCCTACCGACAGTATGTAGGATTTAAAGGCTTCAGGACAAATAAAAAAGCCCTGGCATGTCCAGGGCTTCATAATATCAATTCTTTAATATAATTCTAATTACGGCAAAGTGCTGCCCATGATGACTGCTCTAGAAACTGCCGCTTGTGCATTGACAACGCCCGCACCGAATTCATTATTTGTATTCGGACCCAACGCTTGAGACGTCAACTGCAAAATGCTTTTTACTTGAGCAGGGGTTAGGCTTTTGTTTGCAGACTTGATCAAGGCAATAACACCCGCAACATGCGGAGTCGCCATTGATGTACCATCAAACGGAGCATAATCTGTTTTCTTAACAATCACAGAGGCACCCGCCGTTTTACCAGCCGCCAAAGCGGCCACAAGTTCTTTGCCCACAGTTTGCTCAACCAAGAATACCGCGGCATCCAAAGTTGATCCATCCTGAGTCAAAGCCCCCTTCAACAAGCCCGGGGCATTGTTGTAGATAATCGTACCCACAGCACCCGACGTGATGGCATTTTTTACTTTATCACTGAAAGCGATTTCACCGCGAGAAATCAAAGCGTATTTGCCTTTCACATTCACTTTAGCAAAGTCTTCAGGTTTGCCAAGACCCGCATCAACCAAAGAGTTAGCTTCTCTAGTTAAAGTCTCACGTGAACCTTCAAAAGTAGATGAAGGAACAATTCGAGTTTGACCATCAATAGAAATAGTCACCTCAGGATCACGGCCCGTTCCCATTGGAACGCTCGATACAACCGAAACACCCGGAGCAACAACAGCAAGTTGTGGACCCCACTGAGAGAAGTCTGCTTTTTTCAAGTCAGCATCCACGGCACCCACCGCAATCACAGTCGGCAAAGCCGCAGGATAGCTCACATTGCCAGTGCCACCGTTACCAGAAGCTGCAACAACAACGATACCAGCTTGGTTAGCAGCCGCGACCGCAGTTTGTTCTGCCGGAGTCGACCATGCGCCACCCAAAGACATTGAAATTACGTCTACATTCTGTTGAACACCCCAATTGATCCCCTGAGCAATCGCAATGTTTGAACAGCCTTGAGTCGAACATACACGGCCCATCAAAAGTTTTGCTTTCGGAGCAACACCAGTGAAACCGTTTGAATCTTGTACGCCTGCAATAGTTCCCGCTACGTGAGTACCGTGACCTTCATGATCGGCCTCATCGTATGGAAGATTTGCATCACCAACAAAGTTTTTACCTTGTTCATAGTTAGCTTTGATTGAAGAGTGCTCTTTATCGATCCCAGTATCTAGAATCAATACGCGAGAGGCCGCTCCCTCATTGGCTTGAACCCATGCTTGAGGAGCTTTTACCGCCAAAATACCCCATGGAGTTTTATCAGTGATTTTAAAACCTGAATTGCGAGGAACACCTGCAAATGCAATGTTTCTAGCTGTGCGTTCGCCACCGAAAACAACAGATCCCTTGAAAGGACGTGGTGCTGGGTGAAAGATTTCTTTTTCTACGATCGCAACTGATGGATCATTTTGCAGTTTTGCAAGTTCAGCTTCGTTGCTGACATTTACTACAAGTGTGTTGATGTTTGATAAAGTGTCTTCCACCTTAGCACCCACCGCTGAATCCTTAGAAAAGAATAGGCTGCGTTTTTTGAACGCCTGATCCATTGCTTTAAAAGATTGAGCTGATTTCATAACAACAAGTACGCGCTGTCCATCCGCTTGGGCAGCCGTTCCTAGAACCAATGACGCTAACAAAACAAACAACATTGATTTCATTTATTTCCCCTCTAATTCCATGGTTTATAAAAAACTATAAGCCTCTGGGTAAAGATCTTCATTTCAACTTCAACTCCTTGTCGATCAAATTTTTTTAAGTTTTTAAAAATGTATAAATACTTAAAAAAATGAAAATACCTGAAAAACGCGAGCTGGTTCCATTTTGGAACCTTATCTCAAAATAATCGCCAGAACAAAGCTAACTATAATTCATTCTTATAGTTAGCATCGAATGCGCTTTGCGAAGCTGCTCAATTAAAAAGCAGTAATTTTGCGCGGCGCATTTGATTTTTTAGTGGGAAGTGACGAACTTAGGGCGAGTCCTCATTTGAAAGGGCTTAGGCATTTATTTTCGAAAGTTCGGCGGCCTGCTCTATTTTTTGCCTGTGTTTTAGAAGTATGAACAACAATATTTTTCACTTCCAATGTCTTTAACGAAGAAAATGGAGTGGCAAAGATCCAGTCGAAGGAGTTTTCGCCAGTTGCGCGTAAAGCTTGAGAAGCTTTCAACACTCAGACTTCAACCTTTTGGTTTAATGTTTTTTTGGTTCAGATTCTGCTTTGCGTACGATTTCTCCGACTGGAAAAAAGAATGTCAGTGGATTTTTTAGAAAACGACGACTCACAGCTTGATAAATCGCTTTTTTCTGAATCCACGGTAATTCTGTCGCTCGCCACGCAACCCACAAAGCCAGCGCGAAACTGACCGTAAGGTTTAAAAAGCCAATGAACAAAATTCCAACTGCGGCTCGCCAAAAGATGGGTTCATAAACAATATCCCAACCCAATACAGGAATGGATGCGGCCAAGGCTCCCGAAGAAAGAGTCACGTGACGAACCTCGAGGGGAATATTTAGAAACTTTAAAACTTCTGGCAATAGTCCTAGCATAAATCCCAGACAGATATTGCCCACAAGGCCTGACATGTTTTTTTCTAAAAAATGTGCTAGTCTTCGTGAAGACACCTTCCCGAAAGCTGCGTTAAATCGAGGATTATGAGCAATGGATTTGCGCAAGCCTCTGAGTGCAAACCAGTTACCCGCCCAGCCAGCGACTAAACTCGACAGCCAAAGCAATACACCTGTAAAAGACGCATAAATTATAGTGGCTCCAAAAATATCAGTACTTTCTAATGTATGGTGTGCATTTGTATGACTGATAATATTATGACCTGAAATGGCCTGCATAATAAGATTAATAAGTAAAACCACCGGAATAACCGTGAAGACATTTCCAAAAATAGCGCCCACCTGTGAACGTATCAAATGCACGATCTCGGTCACTAAATCAGTCATACCACTATCAGATGTTACACTCCGCATTTTTGTGGCTAAGGCAGGCCCTGTCATGGAAGGTTGTTTTGTCGCCAATGTAAAGCCTGCCAGATGAATGGCCACAAAACTCAAAGCATAGTTCAAAGACGCCAGTGCCCCTTGCGCAAAGCCCACCAGTCCGAAAGACATGACAAAGAATTTCATAAAAACAGTCAGGGCCGTCAGCATACCACCGCCGGATGCCGCTAGTAACATGTGCCGATATTGTTCTTTCGTGCGGGTTATGTAGTGTTCACCAGTCTCGGCACTACGCTCAACCACTTTACGCGACAATAAAGAAATATTCTGGCTCAGCAAACTTCGCAAACTACGAATTTCTTGATTATCTTGAGCAAGGCTTGATAAAAACATAAGCACATAATGGTGTTCAACCGCGTCTAACGACAAGCAATTGGTGAGCGCTTCAATACGTTTTAAATAGGCCTCTAAACGAGCTAACTGATAAACAATGTTTACACTGACTCCGTACTCTTCTAAGTGTTTGTGCACACCTGTCACTTCTGTGTGACAACGGTGAACAATTTTTTTAAAGTCTGTCACTTTTTCAGCATACAAAAACCTGTCACCAGAATGC
>JANNCH010000324.1:0-4652 GCA_031386315.1 Pseudobdellovibrionaceae bacterium | reverse complement strand
GGCAAATATAAGTTCCAGAATTGTAATCAATATCGTGCAAGCAATCATTGATAAGATGAATTTTGCCTTCAATCCCACGCCGTTCTTTTTCGAGAAGCTCTTGAAACATAGCCATGCCATTGATGGTGTCTTCTTTCAGTTTTTTGAAAAAGCGAGACTCATGACGAGGCAGGTCTTCATCCGTTAGGTTTTTGAGCAGTATTTTTAGCTCAGGCAAACTTTCAACAGAGGCATCGAGATGGACTGAATATTCTTTGTAATGGTGAATAAAGTCTTTGATTGCACCAATGATCCTGTCCCGTTTTGTGTCCAGGGACTTGGTCAGAGAATCAAGTTTTGATTGAATATGTTCGCGCAGTTGCGTTTGTTTTTTTGCGATGTTCGCAAGCCCTAGGTCGACAAGAATTTGTAGTTCTTGTGCCATCAATTCAATTTGTTCAAAGTAAATTGCAACGCTTTCACTTTCATTTTTTAAGGTGAGCTCTTTCGTTTGTAGCAGCAACTTATTCTGTGAGTCAATTTCACTGCTGAGGTGTCCCTCTTCTTTCTGTAGCTCGGCAAGCTTGTCATCTAGTTTGAGGATTTTCTGTAAGGCTTGCTGGATGGACTCTTTCAGAGTATCCAAAATATCAGATTCTTTGCGTATCTTAGATATTTCTTTTTCTAAATTGAAAATGGCCTCTGCTAAGTCCTGCCAATGAATTTCTTCAAAAGATTGAAAGTGCAAAAGGCCTTCGCAGGCAGCCAGGTGTGTGTTGATATTTCTGCGGCTAGCGTCGAGTTCGGTGATTTGGTCGACCAGGGATTGTCCTCGACTTTGCAAATCGGAAAGGCTTTCTTGAAGGCTTTGAATTTTTTCTTTGTTAGACCAACCCAGTACAAAGCGAGATCTATCACTCAGATTGTAGCGATCGTCTTTTTCATGTCTTTTTGCTGAGACCTTCATTTGTCCATTTAGCGAAAGAGCTTTCGGGTGTCTTTGGAAATCCTCAAGACTTTCACAGCACTCAAAATTAAAGTGGGATTCTAATTCATAGCGTAGCCAATCAAAAAAATCAGAATCACGCTTAATGTCCATTTTTGCAGGCAGAGAGTTTGCTGAGTACTTTGTGATAGATTTTTTTTCAGATTGAACTTTGAAATAGACTAATTTGCCTCGCAAATGTGTATTATTGACATAATTTGCAACACTCGAATAATCTTTTTCTGAAACCAGTAAGCTGAGGCCGAAATTTCTTAAAACACGCTCGAGCGAGCCCTCCCATTTTTTTTCTAATGACTTGACCTGTAGAAGTTCACCGACAAAGGGGATATGGGTTTCGTTGAGTTTCAGGCTGCTAGCCATTTCTTCACGCAGCCTGAGGCTTGCAACAGGAATATTTGATTGACGACGTTTCAGGGACTCGATTTCTTCACTGAGCTCAGACTCTTGCTTTTGAAATTGTGAGAGTTTGATTTTTAGATCAACAAAGCTGCTATCTTTTTCAGTTATTTGGCTTTGAAATTTTGTTTTAAAATTCTGAACCTGTTGCCTTTGCTCTAAAAATTCTTCAATCGAAAGCGGCATACTTTGCTGAAGATTTTGTGCATGGGATTTGTAGCGGTCTTCTTGGTGCAGACGTCGCTTTTTTTCAGTTTCTCGCTGTAAAATTTCAGCTTCTAAACTTTGAATGCGACCGCCCCCTTTATTTTGCAGCGAAACTTCTAGTTGGAAGTGATTTTGTCTTTCTTCGGCTAGGTCGAGCTTTGTTTTTTCAGTACGAGAAATATTTTTGCTTTTACGCTCTTCTAGTTTCTTGAGACTTTCTTCTAGCAGTAGAGCCTCTTTTTCGGCGAAATAGGGTGTGAGCAGCAATCGAAGCTGTGTATGATTTTCTTTCATGCCCTCATCTTGCTTGAATCTATCACCAAGGTCAGAGATGGGTTGTAAAAGTTCGATCTGGTGGCGGGCTCGCAAGATCGCATCATGGGCACTGCGTAAGTCTTCGAACGAAGCACAGAGTTCTTCAATCTGCGTTTCGACATTGGTTTTTTCGAGCATATGTTGACGTACAAAATCTGTGAGGTTGCCCACAGATTTCATCGAGACTGCCTGATAAAATAGATCGAGTGCCTGCTCGCTTTTGATCCCGAATTCCTGGCGAAAGCGCGTGCTGTATTCTTTAAACGAGTCAAATATTTCGCAGCCCTCGTGTTTTTTTAAAGAACTGCGAATATCAGAGATGTCTTTTTTCACTCTGAAAAAGTCATTTTCGATAGAAAGACTACCCTCGGCCATCACGTAAAAGCGATCTGGGTTTTTTTCATTTTTTTTAATTCTAAAAACCTGAGCTAGCGTAATCGATCTTTGTGTGGATTCGTTGGTAAAAACAGCGAGTAGCACCGAATAAGCGGACTCGTCTCTTAAGGTCAACAGCCGACTGCTACTACTTTCTGTATCCTGTTCATTGCCATAGGCCCCACGGATGTAAGTGTATAAACTTCGTTCTTGTTTTTCAGCACCGGCCGCTTTGTTAAAGGTAATCCGGTGTGGCGGGACCAAAAGAGTCGTCAGCGCATCGACAAGAGATGATTTGCCAGAACCAACGTCGCCCGTTAGTAAGTTTTGGCCGCGCTCTGTGTTTAAAGACCAGACATGTTTATGAAAGGTACCCCAGTTATAGACCTCGAGGCGTTCAAGACGAAACCCAGGACGCTGTGCTTTGCCAAAAAGATCAAGTTGACTGGTTTGCATGGGCTTCGTACTCCTTCAGACGTTGATCTAGTTCGTTTAAACGTGTCGCATCGAAAAGAGCGGCGAGAACTCGTAAGATTTCAATTTTGCGCGAGTCATGATTCATGCGACGAAGCACTCCGATATCAATGGCTTTTTCAATCAAAGCATCGACTTCTTTCTTCTGTTTGACTTCATTATTTGTGTCTTGCAAAAATATTTTTAGCATATGTAAAATTTCTTTTTCATCCAAAACTACGCGTGGGTCGCCAGAAGTGCTGTCGTGCTCTGCTAATTTTTTTCTTAATAATGCTAAAAGCAGGCTCAGTTCAAAGGATAATTCACGCTGTTGTACCAGGCGTGGCAGAACATCTTCTGCCGCAGTATTTTCACTTGCGATAGCTTGCTTTAAAAAAGCAAATCCATAATCTTGATGTATGAAAAGGCTGAGGCCCATATGAGAATAGTATTCACTGATTTCAACTTCAAATTGCGATAGATGCTGCCAAGCAGATGGAGATAAGTCCCGATAGAGCGGGCCTTTGAGTAGTTGAATAATGATTTTTGATTTTGCGACTTCAAAATTCATGATGAAATCCTTTGAAATATAACATGGGGACAGTGAATTTTTTTATAGCCAATGTTCTTTTTTGCATTCTTACCTTGATGCTTGGACTGAATATCAGGCTGGATATCGACTTGGATATCAACAGTGAAGCGAATTTTTTCAGAAATATGGCTGTGTGGGCGATTCTCTGCAATTTTTAAATATGTGATCAACTCACCGAGGCCCTTCTTGATGGGGCGCAAGTCTATGAGTTCTTCCAGTGAAATTTGTTCTTTTTCTAGCAAAGATCTTTCGATGAAATCGAGCAACTCATTTTCATCAACATAATGGGTATCGAATAATTTATTGAGTGCTTCTGACTGGGGCCTTTCGTTATCTTGACCTGCTTCTGGCGCCGAAAGCGGAGTGTTTTGAGGAGGGGTAAAAAGGGGGCGACTGAGTGGCAAACCGATCGTCGGCCTAAGGTAATCAACGGTAAAGAAGTGTTTGGAAAATTTGTGGGCATGCAATGGCAGTGCATGTTTTTCGATTTGTGAGACGAGTTCGACGATGCGTTTATTTTCGGCTCGCCCTTTGTCGGACAAAAATCTGCTGAGTTGATTTGTCATTGTATTGTTGACGATATAAACTTTATTTCCGGCTTCAACTAAAAAATCACGAAAGTATGGTAAAACCCCCTTATCCGAAAGGGATTTTACATGGGGCTCTTGCAGAACTTTTTGCAACATCTGCTCAAATTCAGATTGCCGATCGTTGTGAATAAGGAATTCCCAAAAAGCACGAAAGCTGCGCCCTTGATCGCTATCAGAAATGGCATCTTGTTCACCAAAGATATCATCAATAACATCACCTTTCGTTTTTGTTGCTAAGGTGATTTTTTCGCGCACCTCACGGTCTAGGATGCGAAAGTTTTCTTCAACTTGGCGAAAATCAGCAAGCAGTGTGTTGGCCGTATCGTCTAGTTGATAGTAGCGTTCTTTTATTTGCGTAGAGCCCAAGCGTGCAGTGGCATTTCCTTGCTTGAGCGAGTTAATTTGCTCTTCGATTTCATTCTTCTTGTGATAGAGGTCGGCCAAAAGCTGCTCTGGGTCTGTTTCGATTTTTTGATTGAGCTCTTTGAGCAACTGAAAGATGGTGAGCAAACGCGACTCTGTGCCTACAAATGTCCGCGGTTGTAAATTTTCAAGCCAACGTAAAGCCTTTTCAGCGTCAGGGGTCAGATCGACTTCTGGCGTATCATTACGACCAGAATAGCGCTGACTGAGCCATGCAGTATCTGGTGAACTCCAGATTTCAATATACTCTTTTGCACTTCGAGTGGGGGCCTCGAGAGGATATTTTTGTCTGAGAATATACAGAAAATGATCGAGC
>JANNCH010000312.1:0-1827 GCA_031386315.1 Pseudobdellovibrionaceae bacterium | reverse complement strand
GCCGACGACACCAATGACAGGATTTTTGGAATTAACATTAACATCGAGGTCCGGCGCGAAATCAATATTGAAACCATACTTAGCAAGCTGGAGCCCAAGTTTTTTTGCAGTCGCCTGAACCGTAGCATTCTTTTGTGTTCCCAAATATGCCGCTGAGGAATTTTTTTTGAACCCGGAAATATTTTTGAGACGACTAACCTTGCCTCCTTCTTCGTCAACGGCAATAAAGAGCGGTGTTTGCGCGTGCGACTGCAAGTCTTTGGTCAATTTCGTAATTTGGGATGCAGACTGAATATTTCGTATATATTTTTTAGTCGGAGTATCGTAGTCAAACAAAATAACGCCTCCTAGATTTGTTTCAACTAGTGCTCTTTTTATATCCACAGTTTCATCATAAGCATAGCCGCGAAAGCCTACCATAAAGAGTTGATCAATTTTTGAAAGAAGCGCCGCGTCAGTTTCTGATTGTGGAACCGCAGATGAAAAGTCAGCTGCATGAGCAACCGGAAGTAATGTATCGCTGGCGGATATTCCGGCCGCATGCTCGGCGTCTATAACTCTTTGGTATATTCTCCCGAACCAAAATGCCAAGGCTGGCACGATAACAAAAAGCAGTATGACAGCCCCAAGTTTTGAATACCAAGTAACTCTGTGCCATTCGATTTGCATAGGTTAATTATAACAAAAAAGACCGCGATTGCTCGAGATCTTTTTTGCTTGCGATTCTTTGCGCGACTTAGTGGGCGAAGTTAGAACTGCTTTTGAACGACAAAATGACGCTACAATCTACATTCCGCCCTTAAAATCACTAGAGTTAGCTTGAATATAGGTTTCGGGGTGTTGCTTGCGGTCCATCTGTAAAAGTAGCTCAAAAGCACCCAGCAGGTTGTTTGTAGCTTCCCATGCTTCTTTGTCAGAGTATTCAACTCCATATTCCCTCTTGAACATCTTTTTGAAGCTCTCAACAGTTTTAGGGGTAATGCGAGCCATATTCCTTAATCTAAAAGCTCAATTGCTTCTTCTGGGTCAAGCCCAGTCTCATCAGTAAGCTCTTGGAGCTGTTCGGCTTCTTCAAGACTGAGGTCGTTTTCTTTTGCAAGCTCAAAGATTTCTTCATCCATAATTTTAAAAAGGGGTAGCTGGCACAGTCGCCCCTTTCGCCAAGTGATAATCTAGTGTAAATATCAAATCTTCAGTTTTATTCTCCATCTTATTTTTCATCCATACCAAGTAGTCAAAATGGTTATCTCTTAGGTCATCAAAACTGGCTCCTCTATATTGACCAAAACCAATAGTTCTTAAGAGGGTAGGTTCGTTTGATATTTCAATAAACTTTTCAATTGCCTCGTCTTCAGATACTTTGTTTTGAGACATATACTCTTGAAGCATATGCTCAAATACTTTTTCAAGGACCATTACATCGCCAGAGGCGTCGTGGGCTTTGGCTTCATCAATTTTTACACCCCAGCGGTAGCGAAGCGATTGAAGTTTGTGGTCAGGGAAATCATATAACCTGTAAGCAACTTTGTAGGTACAAATAAATCTACTTGTTTCTACTCCCTCAGTTTTCAAGATACCTATGTCGTACTTGGCATTATGTGCCACAAGAACTGAATCGTTAAGCATTTGCTGTAATTCTTTATAAGTAGCTGTCTGAGAAAAAGGTGGCTTATCGGCTACCATTTCTTCAGTGATGTGGTGCGTACCCATCGCCCCGAACTCTATCGCTACGGGCGGCTTGTAGTATTCAATGAACATTGAATCATCCCCTCTATTTTTGTAGGCAAGTTGTATAATGCGTCCGTTGTCCAAGCCAGTTGTTTCGGT
>JANNCH010000306.1:0-1603 GCA_031386315.1 Pseudobdellovibrionaceae bacterium | reverse complement strand
CAGCCGGCTGGACTCTTGCATTCACGCTAATCAGCTCGACGTCAGTGTTTTCGTTCTCAGGAACGGCCGACGCTGATGACTTTGCTGTAACAGTCTCCGCCGCTACCAGCGCCGCTTGGCCAGCTGGCAGCTATCGGCTGGTGGAATACGTTAGCAAAGCTGGTGAGCGCTTCACCATCGGCACCTCCAGCGTTCGCGTATTGCCCGATCTTGCCATTGCGTCCACCGGCATCGACACGCGCACGCATGCCCGTAAGGTCCTCGACGCGCTCGAGGCGTGGATCGAAAAGCAGTCGCCCACCGCCGCCTCGTTTGAGATTGCCGGCCGAAAGCTTCAGAACTACCCGCTGCCAGAGCTACTGGCATTCCGCGATCGCTATCGCGCTGAGGTGGCTCGCGAGGACCGGGTACAGGCCGGACGCGGCCCTGTGCGCATCTTGACGAGGTTCTGAAGATTGGATTTTCCTGGAAGCGAAGCAAGCCTGCAGCGACGGCCGCACCCAAGCGCGATATCCGGCGGTTCGATGCTGCCGTCGTCGACCGCCTGACCGCAGCGTGGCGGGCCACGTCTGCGGCTATCGACCAGGAACTGCGCGGGGAGCTGGACCTGTTGCGCCAGCGATCTCGCGACATGTTCAAGAACAACGAATACGCCGCCAAGTTCGGCCGCATGGTCAAGAACAACGTAGTCGGCGCCGACGGCTTCAATTTCCAGGCGCGGGTGACGGATCCCAGCGGCGGGCCCGACACGCTCGCCAATCAGGCGATCGAAGCTGCCTGGTGGCGATGGATGCGCCCCGGCAGTTGTGAGGTTACCGGCCAGCGCAGTTTCGTGGAGGTCTGCCGATCTCTCGTAATGGCGTTGGCAAGAGACGGTGAATTCCTAGCGCGTCGCGTGATGAACCCCAGTGCCGGCCCGTTCTATTACCAGTTGCAAGTGCTGGATGTTGCGCGACTTGATACCAATCTAAATCGCGCTGCAAGCGGTGAAAGCAACGCCATCATCATGGGCGTGGAAAAGGACCGGTTTGGCCGCCCGGTTTTCTATCACATCTGGAGCGCCGCGCCCGGACGCAACGTCTCGCGAGAACGCGAGCGCGTGCCTGCAAGCGAGATATTCCATAAGTTCATTCCCATCGAAGATGAACAGACTCGCGGTGTGCCGTGGATGCACGCCGCGATGCGTCGCCTCAACGATCTGAATGGCTACCGAGAAGCGGCTGTCATCGCCGCTCGCATCGGCGCCAGCAAAATGGGTTTCTTCACTTCGCCCGATGGCCAGCCCGCAGGCGAAGGCGAGCAGGATGAAAACGGCGACTTCATCCAGCAGGCGTCTCCCGGCGAATTCAGCGTCGTTCCTCCAGGCTACAAGTTTGAGGCTTACAACCCTGACTACCCGCACGACCAATTCGATGCCTTCTGCAAGGCCGCGCTTCGCGGAATATCGAGTGCGATCGGCGTCTCGTACAACGGCCTGGCAAACGACCTCGAGGGCGTCAACTTCTCATCCATTCGCGCCGGCGTGCTCGACGAGAGGGAAGAGTGGATGGGCATCCAGGGATTCTTCATCAGCAGCTTCCTGACGCCGGTGTTTGAAGAATGG
>JANNCH010000216.1:0-4109 GCA_031386315.1 Pseudobdellovibrionaceae bacterium | reverse complement strand
GGTTCGCGCGGAATGAAGTTAGAAAGATTCGTGCTTCGTTGTGAGCCGTTGGACTTTGATAATAAATAACACTCGAATTTAAGAGGAATTCCCGTGATTACAAATGTGCAAAAAAATTGGTGGAAAGAAACAGTCGTATATCAGATTTACCCACGCAGTTTTATGGATTCCAACGGCGATGGTGTTGGTGACTTGCAAGGTATCATCGCAAAATTGGATTACTTAAAGCATTTGGGCATTGATGTTATTTGGATTTGCCCATTCTATAAATCCCCACAAGATGACAATGGTTATGATATTAGCGACTACCAAGACATTCACGATGAATATGGGCAAATGAAAGACTTTGATATTTTGTTAGCCGAAGCCCACAAACGTGGAATTCGCATCATTATTGATTTGGTCATTAGTCATACCAGCGACGAGCATCCTTGGTTTATTGAATCACGTGCATCGAAAAACAGTCCAAAGCGTGATTGGTATATTTGGAAAGATGCTAAAGATGGCAAAGTACCAACCAATTGGGAAAGCATCTTCGGTGGCTCGACATGGCAATGGGATGAACTGACAAAGCAGTACTTCATGCATATCTTTTCGACTCGTCAGCCTGATCTGAATTGGGAAAATATAGACATGCGTCAAGCTGTTTATAAAATGATTAATTGGTGGCTAGATAAAGGGATCGATGGCTTTCGTATCGATGCCATTAGCCATTTAAAAAAAGATCCAAGCTTTACGGATATGCCAAATCCACAAAATCTAGAATTTGTGAATGCTGAAGAAAAGCATCGCAATGTCCCGGGTGTGCAAGATTATCTTACCGATCTTTGTAAGAATACTTTTCAGAAATACGACATCATGACCGTGGGTGAGGCGAATGGTGTTTCGACTACAGACGCTGAAGAGTGGGTGGGCGAAGATAAAAAGAAATTCAATATGATCATCCAGTTCGAGGTCGTAGGGCTTTGGGATAAAAACCCTACCACTCGATTTAAAATCCAACAAGTGAAAGAAGTTCTGTCTCGTTGGCAGACCGAGCTTGAGAATCGTGGATGGAATGCTCTGTTTTTAGAAAATCATGATATTCCACGCATCGTCTCTAAGTGGGGTGACATCGATAATTACTGGAGTGAAAGTGCAACTTGCATGGCTAGTATGTATTTTTTAATGCAAGGGACTCCGTTTATTTATCAAGGCCAAGAAATTGGCATGACCAATACGACGTTTGAAACGGCAGACGATTTCAATGATGTGGCCGCAAAAAATTTATTTGCCAGCCGTCGCAAGCAGAGAGTGAGTGATCAAGAGACCATTACCGAGCTACGTGACACATCCCGCGACAATGCACGCACGCCGATGCAATGGAGCGCCCAGGCCAACGCTGGCTTCACTACGGGTAAGTCATGGCTCAAGGTCAATCCGAACTATACAAAAATCAATGTTCAGCAACAGCTTGAACAGCCTGACTCTATCTTTAATTTTTATCGTCAGCTCATAAAATTGCGCAAAGATAACACTGTTTTTGTGTATGGCAGTTATGGACTTATTTTGCCTGATCATGCGCAGATATGCGCCTATACGCGCACACAGGGTTCGAAAAAAGTGGTGGTGATCTGCAACATGAGTGCGCAAGGTGCGACATTCGAAGAAAAGATGTCGCTAAGTCACAAAAATTTATTGCTCGCGAATCACAGAGTGGATGTGCATATAGATACTCAGAAGCTTGTATTACGTCCCTATGAAACACGGGTGTATTCGGTTTAGGTCTACTGGGACCTTTCTTTAATTAGTGAGCTTGTTGTGGATAACTTTCAACAGAAATATTGCCACTCCGTTTTCGACCTAAATTTATTTCATAAAATAAGCCAATGACTCAAACGGCAGTTCTGAGAGGGTGCTCTCAGAACTCTTTAAAAGTTTAGGAGCCTTTAAAGGCAAAAAAGAGGTTGCATGGTAGATCAGGGGGGTATTAAAGGGGGAAGTTTTGACTACTCTTCAGCTTTTTAATTTCTGAATTATTAAGCCCTCTACTGTATAAAGTGGCCATGAATCGACTTGCAAAATTTTTCCATCTAAATTTTTAAAGTCCTCTTTTCCGAACCAGTTTTTTGAAAGTTTAAATGCCATTGAACATTTTTTTTCGTCTGCAAAAACCTTTAAAGATTTCATTTTCCCGACACTTTGAGATTTTACTTCAATTGGGAAAATTTCATCGCCTTTACTGGTTAAAAAATCAACTTCTGCTTTAGTGATGTTTTTATCTCTGAGCCAGTAAATTAATTCAGGTTGAGACTTTCTATTGATGTGGTAAGCAAGGTGTTGGGCTACAAATTGTTCGGCTAAAAATCCCTTAGTAGAAAATGACTGATCAAAAATTTTATTAAATACATCCCACGTAAATTCATGAATAGAATTTACAAGGCCAATGTCCAAAAAATATATTTTAAAAACATTTAAATCAATCTGAGCCTTAAGCGGGACGCCATTGGCGTCTGAGTGAAAAGCTGGCACGATGATGTTTGCTTTAATAAATAACTCAATGCACCTTTTGATTTCAGCGCTTTTTGATTCGCGATCTAGATGTTGATAAATTATTTTTTTACCTAAGTGAAAAGTAAGCTGTTTGAAGACACTTGTGAGTCTGTCCGTATTTATGCGCTTGCCATACTTGGGGAAATCTTCTTGATAAGTCTGTAGAATCTCATCTTGGATTGCTCTGACTTCTATAAAAGATTTAGTTTCGATATAAGTTTTAATGGCCTTCGGCATGCCCCCTATAAAGTAGTATTTTTTTAATTCATCAAGAAGCATTTGGTGATGCAGTTCGATTAATTTATTTTCAAGAATTCTCTCGTAGAGATCATTTGAACCCGTTGCCATTAGATATTCTCCAAAGGTCATAGGTCCAATCCATAAAAATGAAACACGTCCTACTGGAAAGCTAATCTCTTCGTTGTGAAGTGCAATTTCAAGCAATGAGCCTGCACATATAACTGCGATGCTGGATCTTTCTTCATAAAAATAGCGAAGCATTGTCAGTGCTTTCGCTTGAGCCTGGATTTCGTCAATAAAGATAAGCGTCTTTTGGTGTAGTTTTTTTTTGGCTATGGATTCAATTTCTATAATCCAGTCTTGGATATCAAATTGCTCGGTCTTTAATGATTGAAATTGCTTTTTTTCAAGATTGATCTCGACTAGATCGAGGTTTGCGCTTTCTGCAAAAATGCGTACGAGTGTAGATTTTCCGACCTGTCTGGCGCCCCGAAGAATCAGTGGTTTTCGGTCACTGTTTTCGTGCCAAAGTTTTAAATCATTTTCGTAGACTCTTTTCATTATTTTAATAGTACTCGAATCAAAACATCAAAACAACCCCATTTTTAGTCATTTTGATGGACTATTTAGCCCCCTCTTTAGTCCATTTCAGGCATTCGGTACTTTAGAATCCTAGTTATCCATGTTTCCATTGTTCAGTCTTTTCGAAGACAAAAGAAATATTCCAGCTAAATACCGCCTAAAGCTGGCGAATAATGTTGTAAATTAAAAATAACTCAATGATATCATAGAGTTATAAACTAATTCTTGCATTTGCCGAGACCTTTGTGCTATATCCTTGAATTCATAATGAAATTACCAAAAAAGGATTTAGGTTCATGCTCTATCAGTGGCTTTACTCTTTCGCTGACCAATATTCTGTACTCAATGTTTTCCGTTACATAACAGTTCGTACTTTCATCTCGTTCTTTACGGCGTTTTTGTTGTGCTGGATGTGGGGACCTTATTTTATTAAGCGCCTGCGTGAAAAGCATTTTGGTCAAAGTATTCGTGATGATGGACCACAGACACATAAGAAAAAAGCGGGAACACCAACGATGGGTGGTGGACTTATTTTGCTATCGACGCTTGTGCCATGTTTGCTTTGGGTCGACATCACCAATCCTCTTGTGTGGGGTGTGCTGATTGTGACCTGGGGTTTCGGTTTGATCGGCTATATGGATGATTGGTTGAAAGTTAGCAAAAAAAATTCAAAGGGACTGTCTGGAAAAGTGCGCTTGCTAGGCGAATTCTTAATCTCAGGCGGAGTCGTTTTTGTTTTGATACATTTTTTTGGG
>JANNCH010000234.1:0-3471 GCA_031386315.1 Pseudobdellovibrionaceae bacterium | reverse complement strand
ATGATGTGCTAGTGCCTGCAGATGTGCTCTGTAAGTTTTTGCGCCACTTCGTAGGGTTGGACCACTCGGCTTGCCCACGACCCCAAATTTGTGGTTCTTTCGCTTTTATCAGCTGAGACTCAATTTCGGATGCATCGAAGGGACCTGTTACTTGCCCATCAACTAAGAGAAACCACGTTTTCATTTGAACTCCCGCCTGTTCTTGATCATATTACATCGAACAACTAATCTTGTTGTCTAGGAGAAAAAATGAAATACATCATCTCGGGAACCGATCGTGTCGATTCTAACACCCTAAAAATGAGTCTCTACATTCAAAAAATATATAAAGAACTAGGTGAAGAAGTTGAATTGATCGATTTGCGTATTGTGAAAGAGTATCTTCATACCGGACCCCATTATAGCAAGCCCACAGACCCACTGTCGGTTTACATTGATAAAATTGTAAAGTCGGACGGCTTGATTGTGGTATGTCCTGAATACAATGGCTCTATGCCAGGTGTTTTAAAATATTTCATCGACCACATGAGGTTTCCGGACTCGTTTGAGTTTCGACCTGTCTGTTTTGTAGGGTTGGGTGCCATGTTTGGCGGGCTTCGCCCTGTTGAGCATCTGCAGCAGATTTTTGGTTATCGCAATGCCTTTATTTTCCCATTGCGTGTATTTGCAATCAACGTTTGGAATATCTTAAAAGACAGCGAAGTTGTGGATCCAGTGACAAAAGATTTACTACACTCTCAGGCCAAGGGTTTTCTAGCTTTTTCGAAAGCTTTGAAGGATGCGGGGATCGATGCCAATTCTGTTTTGGCTAAGAAACCGAAGTAAACTTTAAATACTCGGGTTCGCATATGCGCGTCATGCACAGTGTCAGCTTGGCCTTAGAGCCATGACAAGGCAGTGACAAGGTATAGTTCTAAGTCTAGTATTTGGGACTAGAGTTTAAGACAATTGCCTTGAGGTTTTACCATCGAACACAGCAGCGCGCACGAACACAAAAAAGATAGCCTATTCATAGTCTCACTGGCGGCATTGGGTATCGTCTTTGGCGATATCGGTACAAGTCCTCTTTACGCTTTTCGTGAATGTTTTGGTGAGCACGGCATTGCCCCTACGCCTGAAAATATTATCGGTATATTATCACTGATCGTTTGGACCTTAATTTCAGTTATTTGTGTTAAATATATGATGTTTGTTTTGCGTGCGGACAATAAAGGCGAGGGTGGAATTCTTGCATTGATGGCTCTAGCTGTTCGAAGCGTTCACACGAATGAATCCGGGCGTCGCAGAAGTATTCTGACTATTATTGGATTGTTTGGAGCCGCCTTGCTGTACGGGGACGGTGTTATAACCCCCGCAATCTCTGTGCTTTCAGCAGTTGAGGGGTTGCAATTAATCACTCCTGTTTTTCAACCCTATGTCGTGCCAATTACAATATTTGTTATAAACGCACTTTTCTTGATGCAGCGATATGGCACTGCACGTATTGGGGTCATTTTTGGTCCACTTTTATTGGTTTGGTTCGGAGCGCTCGCGTGCATGGGTGTCTACGGTATACAAAGTAATTTGCATATTTTTGAAGCCATATCACCTTTGCCGGCGATTGAGTTTTTCATTAACAATGGTAGCCACGGCTTCTTGGTTTTAGGTTCTGTATTTCTAGTTGTAACCGGTGGTGAGGCTCTTTATGCAGACATGGGACACTTCGGTCGTAAACCCATTCGACTGACTTGGTTTTTAGTGGCATTGCCTGCCTTGGTGCTTAATTATTTTGGCCAGGGCGCGCTTTTGCTAAATAACCCTGAGGCTGTCACGAATCCGTTTTATATGCTCGCACCTAAATGGGCATTGGCACCACTGGTGTTGTTATCGACATTGACAGCAACAATCGCTTCACAAGCTCTCATTTCCGGAGTTTTCTCAATTACAAGACAAGCTATTCAGCTAGGTTTCTGTCCTCGCATTTCGATTGTGCACACCTCAAGTCGTGAAATTGGACAAATCTATATTCCGGCTGTGAATTGGAGTCTCTTCGCTGGCGTTGTTTGGCTTGTGCTGACTTTTCGAACTTCTTCAAGCCTGGCAGCCGCCTACGGGATAGCTGTGACGGGCACAATGGTCATTACCACAATTCTTGCCTATGAAGTTTCAAGGCAAAAATGGAATTGGAGTTTTTTAAAAGCGGGTACAATATTTGGTTCATTTCTACTGATGGATCTCGCTTTTTTCGGCGCCAATGCTTTGAAAATTACCCACGGCGGCTGGGTTCCGCTTGTTATTGGTGCGGTTATTTATCTACTGATGACGACTTGGCACAAAGGGCGACGCATTCTATATGAACATTTAAAAAAGCGTTCAATGTCCGTCGAAGATTTTTGTCAAAAAATTCTTCGCGATCCGCCGATACGTGTGCCGGGCACAGCACTTTACATGGCTGGTGATCCATGGGGTATACCGCCACCTCTGTTGCATAACATGAAGCACAACAAAGTGCTTCATCAACGCGTGGCAATTCTAACAATCACTACTCGCGAAGTGCCTACAGTCCCTAAAAAAGATCGTGTAACGATTCAAGAAGTGATTCCAAATTTTTATCGAATCATCGTGCACTATGGTTTTATGGAAACTCCTAAGATGAAACATATCTTAGAGGCTTGTCGTCAGCGTGATATTCACTTTAAGATTGATGAGACAACCTTTGTATTGGGACGTGAAACAATTATCGCCAATGGCAATCCTGAAATGTCTGTATGGCGTGAACGTCTATTTGCTGTGATGTCGAAAAATGCGCAAAGACCAACGGCCTTTTTTAGAATTCCACCGAATCAAGTGATTGAGGTGGGCATACAAGTGGAGATTTAAACCCCTATGCCCGCAGAAAAAAATATTTTTGGTCTCACACGCGCTGATTGGACTTTGATTTTTCTTTTTACCGTGGTGCGTTTGTTTCTAAGCTTAAAGTACAGTCTGGGTGTTGATGAGGCCCATTATGCCATATACGGACTTCATCCCGACTGGAGCTATTTTGATCACCCACCATTGATTGGTTGGGTTCACTATTTTTTCACTTCTATTTTTGGACTGCAGGATTGGGTGATTCGTTTGCCAGCAATCTTGTCTGGAATTGTTAGTTCAGTCTTTGTCTATCGCTTGGTAATGATAATTTCGCAAGATTCATTGGCTGCTAAATGGGCGATTCTAGCTTTGAATTCATCGTTTTTATGCTTCGGGCTATTCTTGATGTTTTTGCCTGACACGCTGTTGTTGCCGCTGACTCTATGGTTAATATTTATAGTATTGAGAATCATTGAAGATAATTCCTTCAAAAATTGGTTGTGGTTAGGTCTTTGTTTGGGGCTATGTGGCTTAACTAAATACACGGCTATATTATTTGTACCTTCACTCATTGCCATCAGTTTACATGAAAAAACATGGAAAAATTGGTTCTCGTGGAAGTTTGTTTGTGGTGCAATG
>JANNCH010000179.1:0-11030 GCA_031386315.1 Pseudobdellovibrionaceae bacterium | reverse complement strand
CTAATCCAAAGATACCTTTTTCACCCACAAACTGCGAGCTATAGGCCAAGGCACCCTTCACCCACAAACTGACTAGCATACGGTTGTACTCTTTCGCCCAACCGACACCACCCCCACCTATCACGGGCAAACAGTCTTGCGTGCAATTATCTTGATAATGACGACTGAGTGATAAGCTGACCTTCCAAGAAAGAGATTTGTTGATGATATCTCGGGGCGAAAGGGAAGCGATTTGCAAAAGGTGGAAATTGTCCAATTGAAAGCGATGACTTTGATCGATGTCCCAGGTGAAATTGAAGTTGAACATCTCGATCTCAGAGCCTGCCAAATAACCTGCGACGGGATCTAGCAGGTCATGCAAGGCAAAACGATGGCCAATCGTGGCTAAGTCAGTCGAGTTTTTACTAAGATATCCAATGCTCCATCTAGCAGATCCGTGGGCTGTGCTTGGCGCTGCCCGCTCGGGGGTCGGCACTGCTAGCGAAGCACTCACTAAATTCACCTCACTACGTTTGATCAAGATTTGTTTTTTTAGTTGAACCTTGCCTTTGTTCTTCAAAACATCGTCGGCAAAAACGTAATCTATATAATCCATGGCTGTATCTAAAAGATTTTGCCTTTCGACTTCGGACCTTCCAGCAATCAATCGATCCACATTCTCATCACTCATAAACTGAACAAATGCTCGTTGTTGCTCTTCATTTAATGTTGCTTGTCTAGCAAGAAAAATGGCACGGCCTGAAGGTCGATAGTGTAGCGACTTTACAAAACCCGGGGTCTCTGCCACTAACATGAGCGAGTCCCCAGGAATCACATCAATTTTAGTGCGTTTAATAAGATTCAAACTTGGCCGTACAGTGTCCAGAATGGCGAGAATTCGATACGCACAGTTTTCAGTAAAATAGACATATTTAAAGCCGCCCGCATCGAGCTCAAAAATATGTGCGACCAATAGGTCGATCTCATCTTGATTAAAATCTAAGTCGTACTCCCAGAGATCGCGATTCTCAAAATCATTGTACTCGCGCACTTTAAAATAATAGGGATTTGTTTCGAAGCGACCTGGAAAAAATCCAGCAACACCCATCAAAGCATACAAGGCAGTACTTGCAGTGGTTGGTACTGCTGTATAACCCACACCAAAATCAATCAGCTCATACTTTTTATCACCCTTAGCTTCATCCGCGCGATTCAGTCTTAAAAAAGAATGTCCATAGGCCGATGATGGATTATCTAAATAGTAAGATGAGAAAACATACGTCACCGAACGCGTACTCATGATGCCTTTAAAGTTATCAAATCTTTGACATTTTATATCAGGCCACTGGATGTCTTTGAGGTTTCGTTGAAGCCATAAAAAACGACCCGGAAAAAAACATTGAACTCGCTCGTCTAAAGCATTATCCGGAGATTTTCTAGTAAGATTGGGATTAAAGATACCACGTATCGTAGCGATGAGCTCTTCGCGGGGACTCCAGGGATTGCTACTCAAGAAAAAAAGTGGACTATCTGCCTGGCTGCGCTTCCAAAAAAAGAAGTCACGTCGATAATTGAGTAGGTTCCACCACTGAGTATTTTCATCCAACTTAAGATCTAATGCCTGCTGAATAGCCTTATCTGATACGGCATTCAGGGAATGAATCTCTACTTCTTTAGCAGTTACAACCGAACTACAAACAACCATGCATGCAAACAGGACAAAAGAAGTTATTTTCATAGAAATTATCTATATGTGATTTATACACAAGCATCAATAAATAAAAAAGGGGAGGCCGATGCCTCCCCTTTTTTAAGAAACTAAAACTAGATACTAACCCTTAACTGGGCAAGCCTTCTGAGCAGTTTCCAAAACTTTTTGGCTGCTTTGAGCTTTTTCTGTGTAAATAACTTTGTAGTTATTTTTCAAAGAAGAAGACAATACAGATTCGTCACAACCCATCAATTTTGACAATGTCGCCAAAGTTTCGCCTTGTCCACGAACAACGTCGTTTTCAAGAGCTACCGCATTGTTATCGATGAATGCCTTTGCTTCCGCAGAACTGAATACTGAAGGACCACAGTTAGAAGTTCCAGATGTCATACCAAAAAGCTGAGTGTATGAAGATCCGTTTGTAGTTGCTGCAGAAATTTGAGCTTTTTTGCTTCCAAAGATCACATTACCCAAACCGCAACCTGCATCGCCGTATTGAGCTGACTCAGTAGCAGTTGCGAAGGAAGCAACCGTTGAAAGAACTAAAGTGAGCGCTAATGCTTTTAATGATTTCATTTTTATCTCCGTATATTTAAAAAATTATTTATCTGATTCCTAAGAAACTAACCTTGAGCAGAGCAAACTTTAGCGGCTGTATCCAAAACTTTTTGTGCACTTGTCTCTTTAGAAGAGTAGATTTCTTTGTAGTTGTTTTTCAAAGTTACTGATAAAACTGACTCATTACATTTCATGATTTTAGAAAGAGTGCCAAGAGCCTCACCTTGTCCGCGAACAACATCATTTTCAAGAGCAACCGCATTGTTGTCGATGAAAGTTTTTGTGTCTGCATAACTGTCACCAGTGCCACAATTTGAAGTTCCAGAAGTAATACCGAAAGTTTGCGTACCCATCACGCCATTCAAAGTTGACGATACGATTTGCAATGGACCCGTTTTATCACCGAATACCATTGATCCAAGACCGCAACCAGCAATGCCGTAGCCTTTGTTGTTGCTCAAATCTTTTTTAGTCACTTTTTGCGCATGAGATACGCTACCAACTAACACAAGAGCAGCTACTAGAGCTTTAACCATGTTCATAAATTCTCCTTAAAAATTGACTGACATCAGTGTCAGCTTTCAATGTTGAAGATAAAATTCTTAGGCAAGAACAGCCAAAAGGCAACAGACTAATTATAAGTTATCTCACTTTTAAATTTGCTCAAATAATGAGCAGTATTTATAGTCCAGCATAAAATTGAGCAGTGCACCCATAGTACAATTATAAAATTAATCCCAATGGATTTTGGGAAACATTTTTAAGGCATTCAAACGCGTCTGTTTAGCAAGCTCTGCTTCACTCACACCCTTGAGTTCTGCAACAAATTTAGCCGTATGCACAACGTATGCAGGCGTATTCTTTTTGCCTCGCAATGGCACTGGCGTTAAAAATGGAGCATCGGTTTCAACATGGATACGATCCAGCGGAATCATGCGCACTGTGTTGCGTAAGTCGTCGGCATTTTTAAAGGTTACGACTCCGCTGATCGAAATATTGAAACCAACGTCGAGGGCCTGCTCTGCCAACCACCGGGTGCCGGTAAAGCAGTGGATAATGCCGTTCACTTTGTCTTTGAATTCTTTCAAGATTGCAACAGTGTCTTCTTCGGCATCACGTGTATGGATTTCAACAGGTAAACCTAGTCGCTCAGCAATTTGCATTTGCGCACGGAAGGCAGCGATCTGATCTTCTTTAGGTGACTGATTATAATGGTAATCTAAGCCAATTTCACCAATGGCGATCACATGGGGCTCGGTCGCATGCTTTTCGATAAAGGCACCGACTTCAGCGGTATAAATGGCCCCTTGGTGAGGATGTACTCCCAAAGTGCAATAGACATCTGGGTAATATTTTTTAGCTGTGTCTAAGACAAATTGATGATCTGTAGGCTCGGTGCCGATAGTTACGATCTTTTCAACACCCGCGGCTTTTGCATTTTGAATGGCAGCCTCTACGCCCTCTTCCATCATATCTAGATGGGTATGCACATCAATCCACATGGTTGGCTCCTGCATATTTTTCTGTGACCCAAATTTTTTCTAATAAAAGAACGCCGTCTTGATTGGCTGCAACAGCTTGCTCGGACTTTAAACACTTTCCAATCAACGAAAGCAATTGATGGGAGCCTTTATTTGCAAGCAGTTTTATCAACGCTGGCTGATCTAAATTTACTATCTGCCCTTGCCCGCTGCTTAAGAAAAATAAAGCATCACGCATAAAAGTCACCCAGTAGCCAAAGTATCTTTGCGCCTGCGAACGATCTTTAAACAAAACGCGCCAGGTTTCGTTGGTCAAAAAAGCTGGGTCGTTTAAAAACAATTGCATTAGCTCGATCGCCTTGCCGCGCACCTCTTGCTCGGGTCCATCTTGCAATGTTTTTAGCTTTTCAAAGCTTCCACCGCAGGCTTTGATCATCCATGCGGGTGATTTTTCTTTTTGTGCAATTTGTGACTCAAGAAGTGGTTTGAAATGCACAATGCGCGAACGCGAACGAATGGTTGGCAGCAGTCCTGCTTGCGTAGGTGCGACCAGAAAAAAGAAAGTTCCTGCAGGGGGTTCTTCTAAAATTTTTAAAAGTGAATTTGCCGCCTGCGGATTGAGGGCTTGCGCCTCGTCCATTAAGATCACGCGGTTTTCACCCATGCTTTTAAAACTGAGTTTGTTAATGATCTCTCGGGCTTGATCAATTTTTATATGCTGTCCATCAGGCTCTACCAACATATAGGCTTCGTGATGACCACTGGCCACACGCAAACAACTACCGCATTTACCGCAGGCACGACAGCTTTTTTCACAAAGCAGAGCTTGGGCTAAGCCAGTGGCGATTAATTTTTTACCGATTCCGCTTGCGCCAACAAATAAAAAAGTCTGGCCAGGTCTGCCGGATTCAAATGATTCTAAAATTCGTTCGATGGTTTCTGTGTGTCCAATGACTGAATCAAGAATTCTCATGCTTAACCCCTACAACATTTTTTTGTCGCGCAAAGCTTGCAACAACTGTTGAAATAATTCGGCCTGAGTGTTCTTAGCATCTAAAATCAACCATTTCTGAGAAGCCTTGGCTTGTTTCAAAAACGACTGACGTACTTTTTCATGGAAAGTATCTGCTTCGGATTCAATGCGATCTTCAGCATCGCCTGTCTGCGAACTTCGCTGGCTGCGACGCTTGCGAGATTCTTCAACCGAAAGATCCAAAAGCACCGTTAAATCGGCCTCTAAACCACCGGTAGCAAAGTGATTAAGTGCAACAACATCCGCTTCAGAAATATCACGTCCACCGCCTTGAAAGGCCACCGAACTTGCCGCGAAGCGGTCACATAGAACCCATTTTTTTTCTAACAAAGCAGGACGGATGACTTGTTCAACATGTTGAGCACGACTAGCTTCGTAAAGTAGCAACTCTGTGCGCGGAAGTGGTGACGGGCCTTGCGTGCGTAAAATCATATTACGAATTTCATCGCCCAGTAGAGTGCCGCCAGGTTCGCGCGTATGCACGAAAGGGGTCGCCTCTTGAGAAAGTTCTTTCTCAAGAGCTGCCATCAATGAACTTTTACCGGACCCATCGAGTCCTTCGAAAACGATAAATGCCAAAGTTACTCCAGTTTCACTCTGTGCCTACCGGCCTCAGAGCGTTTTTAAAAAGTGCCCAGATGCGAGGCGGAGGCCTGAAAATTTTCTGTAGGCGTACTCATGTACGTCGGAAGAAAATTTTTAGGTCTCCAACGAAGTAGATGGGTACTTTTTAAACACGCTCTAAGGAGCGGCGTCAAGTATCCAGTCTGAACCGGCTTTATGGAATTTGAAAAAATACAGAGTCTCTTTTTTGCCTTTAACTTGGCCAGGTTGTTGTTCGATCAAATTAATGGCATTTCCCATATTGAATTGGCCTGCCTTGGAAGACTCGACACGTGAGGCAATCTGTGCCAAGGTTTTGCGATTTTCGATGGCCACGGCCTCTTGTTCGACACTGATAACCGCCGTGCCTTCGTTAACTTGCACCTCGGCGATTTTGAACTTGCTTGTGGTTTTCAAGAAAGCCAAATAGTTATCACGCAGGCGGCCGGGCATGGTGATGCCTTCGAGTTCTTTTTCAAGAGTTTGGTTGTATTGGCTTTCGGCCTCGGCCAGGGATTTCTTTTTAAGATCCGAATTGGTGCAGGCGCCTAAAAACAGACATATTAAGACTAAAATTAGATTTTTCATGACCTTAGCGTAGACTTTGAAAACGACAAAAACAATGTCCGAATGCGTTATACTTGGACTTTAAGGCCCGTCCCTACCTATATTCAGGGGCTCTTTGGGAGATATATTAGCATGATGACATTAGTCGCAATCGTTCACGTTATAGTTGCTGTTGTTTTAATCATTTTGGTTCTGATTCAAGATTCAAAAAGTGATGGCGCATTGGGCATGGGTGGATCTTCAGGTTCAAACTCAATCCTTGGTGCAACCGGCGCACAATCTTTGGCTTCAAAATTAACTATTATCTGCGCAGTGACTTTTGCAATCACTTGCTTAGCATTGACTTTCATTAGTGCTAAATCTGGAAAGAGCGTCGTTGATTCATTGCCACTTCCGACGGCTCCTGTTTCTGCTCCGGCAGGAACAACGACTCCAGTGAATGGCGCTGCTCCAGTTGAAACAACTGCTGCGACTCCATCAAAAGCAGCAGCGACTGCTTCTGAAACTGCACCGGCTGCAGCACCGGCTCCAGCGACAAAATAGTTTTAATTATTCTGTGTAATTATTCCGTGACAGAGGGAATCCCACTTTTCATACTGTGATGTATGAAAAGCAATTGGTTGATTCCCTCTTTAGTTTTAACAGGTTTGATTCTGCTCGGAATTTCGATCCTTATCTCTACAAAATCTGATAAATCATTATTTGGGCAAAAACCCTTGGCACGTATCGAACAAGGTCTCGGACAAGTTTTTGTTTTTCGAAAAAACATGACCATCAAAGAAAAATTAGTCCGCAAAAATTTTCTCTACAATTTAGACACAGTTGAAACCGCTACCGATGGTGATGCGGTTTTAGAATTTGATTCTGCCTATCGCATTCGTCTTTTGGAAAACTCGCTGATCACCCTCGAAGAAGACCGCGACAAAATCACTTTGATTTTAAAACGCGGCGATATCCAAGTTGAAAACTTCGGTCAAGAGGGCACTGTCTATATTTCTGTGGGTGGAGTTCGTTGGAATGCCACCGACTTTGAAATGATTTACAAAAAACAGCGCCAAGACCAAAACTTGCCTGACACAGCCGTGGCTGCGGAAACTCCGCCATTGCCTAACAAACCATCGACCACGGGCTTGAGTCCTGACTATGTTCAAGATATTTTAAAGTCCCAACGCAATTCTTTCTTCAAATGCTATACACAACTATTGCAAAAAACTCCTGGCATTGTAGGCCAGGCAACTTTGAGCTTCACTATTGAAAAGTCAGGCAAAGTGATTCAACCCGAAGTTTCTTCATCAAATATCTCAGATGTCAGTTTTAGAAAATGCTTAGTGGAAGCACTGCAAAGAATTGAGTTTAAATCTTTTAGCGGCGAACCGATTTCAACTTTATTTCCACTGAAGTTTGAATAAAATCTTATTGGTAAATAAAGCAGTGATTCATCTGCGAGCGTTCATCCATCCATGGGAACGCTGAATTCCGAGCATCGTGCTCGGAATTACTAAATACATCCAAGTTCAGTGATTCTAAATAAAACCGACCACGATGGTCGGTTTTCAGTGTTCCACGGATGGATGAATGATCGTCGCAACTTTCACTGCTGCATAAACCCTTCGAGAAACGAAGGATCAGCCGATCCTAGGCAAAGTTAACGGTAATCATGAAAATAATCCACACGCTCTGGAACCCACGGCTCATGCAATCCCTCTAACTCAAACACTTTGCCATCAACGATGTGCTTTTCTTTGAGGGGAGTTACTGTCGGAGTAAAACTTGGATGCATCAAACCTTTGCTTGTTAGAAATGTCTTGATGCGCTCGCAGGCTTGCGCACCCAAAACCCCGCGACGAATAACTTCGTCGTAACTTTTCACAAGTTCTTCAGGGGTGAAGCCATAATTGTAAATCATATCTTGGGCGACTTTATATAGACCCTCTAAATTCAAACGCTGATCTTGTACTAAATCCAACGCCACTTGAAATGTGTTGTTGGTGGCCAAGGTGCGACGTCCGAACTTAAGGTAATATTCAGCATCCGTATCAGTCGCTAAATTGATATATATTTTTTCGACCGGATCATTTTCTGGAATTTCATTCTGTAAATTAAGAATGGTATCTACCTGTTCGCCGGTGACAGAAAACTTTTCAAGCACAGAGCGAATTTCACTGGAACTCAAACGACGAGCGCAAATATCAGAGTATAGATTATAAATGATAGCATCAGTTTCACTGTCATCACCCCAAAAAATTTGTCGAACATTTTCACCTAAGCGAGTGCGTAGCTGCATAAGGGCTTGCAGCTTATAACCTACTTGCTTGGTTAAACGCCAGAAACGTTTAGGACGAAGATTTGCGAGATTATCTTTATAGAAACATCCGAATGGACGAATATTATCCAACGAAAACTTCTCTAGAATTCGTTCTTCCATCTGCGGAGGCGAAGCCGTGATAAAATAGATCGGAAAGAATTTATGATTTTTTAATTCTAATCTGTAAGCAGACAGAGCTTGAATAAGAATGTTGGTGCCTGGAATATTTTTTTTATTGAATGCACGTTCTAGAATTGTCGTCATTAGCCCTGATAGCGAATCAATGGTCGTATCTAAATATGTTTTATCTAGATCCCAAATGTAAACTTCTTCATTGGTTTTTTCGAGACTTTCAGAAACATATCTGAAAAAAACGACATCCCCATCCATTTCACTACGATCGCGCCAATCTGCCATTCTATCCTCTTACTGTTTACCGAACCCGCTGAAGACTTATTGTACCTGTCTTCGTAAACTTATCGATAGCTTTTTTCTTGTAATAATTTCCGTTGAGACGTTCCCCATCGATACCTGGGTACAACTGCAAATAGCCCTCTCCGCCCTCAACTTTAACTAAAATTCCTTGTCCTTGTGCCACTGAAGTAAAACCTAAATCACCTTTGCTAGAACTGCTACTAGCCTGTTTTCCAGGCCTAGTGAGAGTGATAGACGAAGTCCCCCTCCACTTGCCGCGCACCATCGCATATTCGGCGTTCCAATCAACCTCGAGTTTAGAACTACGATCAAAGAATGTGATCTCTCCGACGTAATGTCCGTTGATGGCCGTCACTTGCTCAGGCTTCAAGGGCGTGCCGCTTTTTAGCTCTGAAAATAAATCTTTGGATTCAACCGCTTTCAATGCTTCAGCAAGTTCTTTTTCGGTCGTCGCTTGCGCAACAAGGGTTTCATTTTTTAGCCAGATTCTTTGTTGAGACTCTGCACTCGCAGTAACCTCAGATGGAGTCAATATTGGAGGTGCAAGCTCATGAACGATTGCTTTATTTTCGACTGCGACGGGCTCGACAGCGGATTTGGATTCAGGTACAGATTTCACACGCATTGCCAAATCGGCCAAAAAGATTGTCATAATTTTGCCTAAGATCTCATCTGCTTTTTTAAACTTTTCAGCATCTGTTTTAAGCTGCTGATATTCGGCAAAATCTGCGCGAAATGACTCGATCTCGTTGCAATTCGATGCTGCATTGACAGGCACAACGGATGCCGTCAAGTTCATTGAGTAGCGGCCCGCCCAAAAACATATTCCGGCCAAGAGTAACGCCAACACGTATTTCATTTTGGAGCCGTATTTTCTAAATAATTCAAAAGAAGAGCGCGGTATTTACCATTGTCTCGAAAGTATGTATCGCCATGCTGACCACCGCTCACAGTCCATAGCTGCTTAGGATCTTTTGCATGATCAAAAAGTATTTTTGAGTTTTTGACTTCCACTACGTAATCAGCATCCCCGTGAATGAAAAGCATCGGGACCGGAGATAAAGTTGAAATATCGTCCGGTGCCCCACCATTGCCCACAAGCACGTAGGCCAAAGGACTGAGTAACCAGGTGATCCAGCTGCGTCTTAGTACTTGATTGGCAACAGTTTTATAGGACAGAAAACTGGCTTCAATAATGACATTTCGAAGCGGTATTCTGTTCTTGACGAGTTCTGCCGAACGCATCGCTACGTTTCCGCCTAAACTTTGACCATAAACTATCAAAGGTCTTTGATCTTTATTTTTCTGCACCCATTCAATGGCAGCGACTCCGCTAGCCACTGTATTTTTTTGCGTGGGTTTACCAGAAGATTTACCATAGCCGGGATAATCAAAAATTAAGTAATTGTATCCCGCTTCAGGCACCCAATGCAGCATCAAGAAATGCGTCGTCATATTTTCAGCATTGCCATGAAAAAATACAATCGTACCCTTGGCTACTTTTGTTTTAGCTGAAAACCACCAGGCATTTACCGAATCACCATCCGCATTTGTGAAAGTCACGTCTTCTTGCTGTAAATGAACCTTTTCAGGTGTATAGAATACTAATCTAGAGGGATAATAGAAAAACGAACTGCATGCAGTCAAACTGAGCACCGAAAATAGCGCACACGCGATAAGTAAAATAACTTTCATCTTTGCCATCTATTGCCTACAATACCCGCATGAAACGCTTCGATCAACAACTCAATGACTTTCAATGGACGGACTGCGAAGCTCCCTCTAGCGAAGATTTAATGAAACTCAGTGAAGAATTTGATATCCCACTGACTTCTTTGCAATCCAGCATGGATCCGGAAAATTTGCCCAAGTGCGAGTTTTTGCCTGAAACCACACACATGATCGTACGAGTTTATGATGTCTCTGCCAAACCTAGCGATGGCAGCATGCAAGAGCTCAGCACAAAACTTGTATTCTTTATTCAGGCCAAACGCATTCTGACACTGCACAGATCTGTCATTGGTTTTTTATCTGAAAAACGCGAACAGTGTGTCCATCAAAAAAACTTGGATTCTAAGAATTTTTTAAAATTTTTAATTTCACAATCAATTCTAAGTTATGATGCTGCGATCAACGACATTGAAAGCAAGACCCTCCAGATCGAAGAACGTGTTTATGCTTTAAAACGCACACATATTTTACGAGATGGATATTTAATTAAACGACGAGCCTCTGCCTTTCGAAAAATTTTTCGCTTTACTGCAGAGGCCTTGAATAAAATGAGTTCACACGAAGAACTTATTTGGGACGAATTCCAAGATGTGCGCGATTTGCTGAATCGGTTTTCATTTTATAGTG
>JANNCH010000169.1:0-6151 GCA_031386315.1 Pseudobdellovibrionaceae bacterium | reverse complement strand
GACTATAATGCCGTAAAGTCTATTCTTGAATCCAAAAATTGGTTTAGAGAATCAGACGAGGCCAAGATAATTCGTTAGTATTCCCACTTCATGGAAGAAAGGTGCTGGCTTAAGTGATCAATCTTGATGAAATCCGTTCAGTCGCGGCCCGTGTCGCGCTGACAAATACTGTTGTCGAAAAAGATTAAGCTCTTGGCTGGCTGATATGGGGCAATCACCACCATCCGATTGCCTCACAAGATTGGGTTTTCAAAGGCGGAACCTGTCTTAAAAAATGCTATTTTGAGACTTATCGTTTCTCCGAGGATCTTGATTTTTCTTATCGAGGGAACGAACAACCCACCGTTGAATCACTAACCCAAATCATGAGCGAAGTTTCAGACCTCATAATGAACGAGGCCGGGCTCGAATTTCCGAAGGCCTCCATTCAATTTGAAATTTTCAAAAACCCGAGAGGATCTTTGTCTATTCAGGGCGGCATCAAGTATCGCGGCCCTGTGCGACCTCAAGTGGGCCTTCAGCAAATGCAGCGAATTAAAATTGATCTCACACTCGATGAAGCGCTTGTTCTCCCGCCAGTAATAAAATCTGTAGACCATCCATATTCAGATAGGCCTGACCTACTCGTGCAGCAAGCCGACAGGTCTCAAGAAGCGGACCAATTTATATTTATCGTTGCGGAGTCTGCCAAAAGGAATTCCGTAAAAAAACGATGGATTACCACCTAAACGCTCACAAAAATAAATCAGGATATCCTTGCGCTGGAAGGACAGGCATTTATTTAAGGACAAAGTACTAAGGGACAAATGATGGCTGGCAAAAAAATCACGACGACTTCAAATAACAAACGGTCACCACATCCCCTGGAAGTTAATTTCATTCAGCGGATGGCAAACCTCCTTTCTAAAGAATCCGAATTTAAAAAAGAATGGATTGAAGAAGTTTTATTAAAAACTCTGCCCGACCGACAAATAGCCAACGATAATGTTCAGCCACACATCACAGCCCTGTATCTATTCAAGCCTTGCTTGCTCGAAGCCATGCGAGTTCTTTCCGAAGACGAAGTTCAGGGCTACTTCAGCGGCGGCCTTCAGGAACTTGGGGCACTAGAAGATACCTATGGAAAAATGATCGAAGAAGTACCTCTACAAAAATTCGACGACTTCACCGATGTGCTGCCAAAATTCGAGGAGTACATGAGGGTACAGGCTCCATCGATAATTGATACCGGACGTCCGAGTGAACCTTTTATAGATTCTCTATGGCTACAAGAGCCACCAGCTGCTACTCCATGCGGTGTTCCTGTATAAGAACCTGCCTACACCACAGGCCTACGCTTCTCCTGGCATCGAGACCCTTGTTAATTTCTGTCTTCAAATTGAGACACATTCCCTAAAGCCTTTCTTGGCATCATCCTTGTATTAATTACAAAGTGTAGACGAAATATAATCTGGAGGAAGCAATGAAATCTAATCTTTTCAAACTCTTAGGTCCTGTGCGCGGTGTATTGGTTGGCTCCGTTTTGTCGGCCTTGTCGATAACTTTGACGGTTCAGAATGCGGGTGCGGCCTACAGCTGTGCATCTGTTTTATCTAACGAGATTAGAGAAGCACTTTCGCGAGAGTTGGTCCCGGCTGCTGACCTTAATACTCAGATAGCTGAGAACTACGAAAGCTGGAACGTGACAGCACTTAAAGAAATTGCAAGCTTAGCAAGACGAGTTCCTTCATTATCAGAATCTGCTGGTGGCAAACGTCTTTTAGAAGGCCTTAATGAAGTATTACTTGATGAGCGCCTTTCTTCATTCCATGAATTGATTCAAAAAGCGGCCTCAAATGCACAGCGCGATGCGCGCGCAAAGAAGTCACTCGAAAATGGACGTGATCTTTTTCTCACTCACTTAGAAGCTGAAGTTACTAACCTGATGGGTAAAGACGTTGCTAAATCACGAATTGCAGAATTAAAAGGACGCGGTAAAATCACTAAAGAAGAAATGATGCACGCACTTGGCGACATGACTGTGGCTGAGGCTCGTATCAATTTAGTTGGTGAAAAAGGAATTAACGAAGTTTCACCAGACTCGGTTATCGGTCGCTATCTTTCGAAAGCGGCAGAGTTAGGTCACCCAGTGAAAACATTAGTCGGAAAATTTCTGACAAGCCCTAGAAGCACAGCTCGTGGTAGTGAGAGATTGTTTGTTTCTGTTGATCGCAAGACGGCTCCGTTGATTGAAGCCCTCATTGGCAAAAACCCACATTTCTTAGTTCATAACCACACACCTGGCCAAGGCACACTACACCTTACTCACAATGGTCAAGACATCAGCTATGCAAAATATGACGGGGCCGGAGAAATCGCTGGCGGCACAAGATACATGGAAGTCGATACAATGGCTCCGATCATTCCGTTGTCTTCTGTTGAAGCAAGCAATGCAATGAACTACTTCGAACTTGGTCGCTTAACTAGATCAGCGCGTACAAAATATCCATCAAGTCTAGTTGATATGACTTCAGGAACACCACAGCTTTATATGCGCCCAGGTGCTTATACTTGCTGTTCACACTGGTTTGGTGAAATGGCCATCGGAGAAAAACTTGTGAGCAAGTACTCTGTACCGGGTCAATCAGATAGCTACGGTAGAAATCAAGATCCCCTTGCTGTGGATCAAACTAAAACCAGAACTGCACCGGTTGGAAGCTTTACTCACTTCTCGCAACACGGTGACAACATTGAAATTGGTACTCAGTCACGAACAGATCGTTTGACTCGTATGGTTTGGCAGTCAGGCAAGGGCAGCGAGCAGATGTGGGGAATGCTTGGCGCTAAAACACAACTGAGCAAAGCAGAACTTACGAACCCAGGTTATATTTTGTATACTCTAGTGGCTACAGGCGATGCGGCACGCGTACCAGTGGTTTTGATCTATCGCGAAAATGCAACAAAGCCTTTGACTCAAGCTGTACTTGATCAATTAAGAAATGATAACAATATTCCGAATTATTAAAATGCTTTGTAGGGCATTGAATAACAAATTGATGCCCTGATTTTTCAAGACTGACAATATACTTTTGCTATGCTATACTAGTTTCATGTCTATCGAAACAGAACAAGATCTTATCGCACTTAGAAAAATCGGCCGCATCGTTGCTAACTGCCTACAAACGATGGGGCGAGCACTTGAGCCTGGTATCACCACCCGTGAGGTGGACGAAATCGGAAGAAAATATTTAGAGTTTCACGGGGCAAGGTCTGCACCGAAGCTCACGTATAACTTTCCAGGAACGACTTGTATTAGTGTTAATGAGGAAGCTGCCCACGGCATACCTGGTGATAAAATATTGACAGCAGCTGATCTTGTGAATATCGATGTCTCGGCAGAGCTGAATGAATACTTTGCCGATACGGGTGGTTCTTTTATCATTCCACCAGAATCAGATATTAAACGAAACCTATGTCTCGCTACGAAGCGTGCACTCGAGCTAGCAATAGATTCAGCGCAAGCTGGCAAATTGCTCAATGGAATCGGCCGCGCCATTGAAGCACATGCGCTGAAAAGCAATCTAACTGTTATTGAAAATCTTGGCAGCCATGGCGTTGGCAGAGCCTTACATGAAGAGCCCGGTTTTATTCAGGGTTACTACGATCCTAAAGACAAACGAATCCTTAAAAAGAACCAAGTGATCACGATTGAGCCATTTCTATCGAACGGCGCCCGCGAGGTCTTTGAAGTGGGCGATGGATGGACATTAGCAACTAGCAAAAAATTTCTAACGGCGCAGTATGAGCATACAATGGTCATTACAGATGGCCGTCCCCTTATTATGACATTGCCCGCATAGAGAATATTCTAAAGCTCAATCTGCATACCGACCTCGACAACTCTATCTTTCGGAAGTTTAAAATAGTCTGTTGCTGAAATTTCATTTCTTGAAATTAAGCTAAATATTTTTTCACGCCAAAGTGCCATGCCGGGTAGTTCTGTTGCATAAAGGCTTTGACGTCCAATGATATAGCTAATTTTACTATGATCCACTTTGATACCTGCAAATTTTAAATCACGGATGTCACGTGGAATGTCAGGTAGCTCTAGGTATCCATAATTCAATACCACATGAAATTTATTACCACCCAGATCGATGACCTTTGAGCGTTCAGAAAATTTAACTTTAGGTAATTTGCTAACCGAGACAGATAAAAATATTAAATTGCGATGTACTGTTTTGAAATGTTCAAAAGTATGTACAAGTGCATAGGGTGCAAGGGACATGTTTCGATTTAAGTAAACGGCTGTACCGTCCACACGCGTCGGGTTTTTTGTATCGAGATCTTTTAAGAATATTTCTAGCGAAATCACTTTCTCGGCCATTCTTAACGAAAGAAGTTTTCGCCCTGAGTTCCAAGTTGTCATAATAGTAAATCCAATTATTCCAACGAATAGTGGAAACCAACCTCCTGCAAAAATTTTAAGCAGATTAGCGCCCCAGAAGCCAAGATCGATAATTAAGAAAAATCCGCATAACGAGCCTGCAACAAGGCGGCTCCATCCCCATTTTTCACGGGCAACAGCGTAAAATAAAATTGTTGTGATGACCATCGTCGTAGTGACTGCAAGTCCGTAGGCTGCAGCTAAATTGCTTGATGTTTTAAATGCGAAAACTAAGCCGATGGCACCAACCATTAAAAATCGATTCATATTTTTTACGTAAATTTGGCCGGATTCTTTTTCAGAAGTGTGCTCTATATGCAAGCGGGGTGCATATATGTGCTGAACGGCCTGCATCGTAATAGAAAAAACGCCTGTAATCAAAGCCTGTGATGCAACGGTTGTGGCAAGTGCTGCAAGAATTACGAGAGGATAGAGTGCCCAGCTGGGTGCAAGCAAAAAAAATGGATTTTCGATTGCAGCGGGCGTTCTTAAAAGAAGTGCGCCCTGGCCAAAATAATTCAGGGTTAAAGCTGGCAGTGCTACAAAAAACCAAGCTTGTGTTATGGCTTTCCTGCCGAAATGGCCCAGATCCGAGTAAAGTGCTTCACCGCCAGTAACTACTAAGAAAACAGATCCTAGTGCTATGAAGCCATGCCACATATTATTTTGAAAAAATGAAATGATATAATATGGATTGATGGCTTTCAGTATTTCTGGCGTTTGAATAATGCTAGACAAACCAAGAAGGCCTAACACGATGAACCAAGTCAAAGTGACAGGTCCAAATATTTTTCCAACCGCGCTTGTGCCATGTTTTTGTATCGAAAAAAGACCCACGAGAATTGCAACAGTAATCCAAGTTACATAAGGGCTAAATACCGGTGTGATCAAACTAAGTCCTTCGACGGCACTAAGAATCGATATGGCGGGCGTGATCATTCCATCACCGTAAAGCAGGGCAGTCCCAAACAAACCAAGCATAATTAGAAATTTTCTTTTTTTCGAAAGTCGATTTGGTTCATCTTCTGAATCCTGTTTAGTAGATATGGGTGTGATGAGAGATGTCAAAGCTAGAATTCCGCCCTCACCCTTGTCATCTGCTCGCAGAATAAATGCTAAATATTTGAAAGATATTACCAACATGAGTGACCAAAATATAAGAGACAAAAGGCCCAGCACGTTTTGCGAATCTGCCAAAATGTTATGGCCGTGATGAAATGCCTCTTTTAGTGCATAGAGAGGGCTTGTGCCGATATCACCGTAAACTACCCCAAGAGCTGCAAGTGCAAGTACATACTTATATCCCGGAGTATTCTGTTTTGGCTGTGACAATTTGGCTTCCTCGCTACGGTTTCAGTTGAAACTATTAATACAAAAACATTGAACGCTGAATCTGCCTTTGGCCTAATAGTGAGGCAGAGGCATCAGTGAACTTTGCGAATTTGAGTAGATTTTCTTGCAAGTGAGGCTACAGTTCAAGGTATTATAATTAGAATTATAAATCAATAAAAGCTAGGATCGCAATGGAAGAAGCAGGCATTTATCTTTGGAAGAATTGTAGTACATGCAAAAAACCAATCTTTTTGGGATCGAGATATTACATTTGCAGCGTTTCAACTTGTAATGGCGAACGCACAGGGTATTTTTTCTGCGGAATATCTTGCTTTGAAGCTCATTTGCCTGGCGCAAGGCACCGCCAAGCTGGCGCCATTGAAAAGATGGCAC
>JANNCH010000167.1:0-3237 GCA_031386315.1 Pseudobdellovibrionaceae bacterium | reverse complement strand
TGCCATTGCCCAGGACTACAAATTCAACATTGGGACTGAGCGGAGTTTTTTTAAGGGCGTCAAGCAAACCTAAAAAATCACGGCGGGTTTGCTCGACAGCGCCGGGGATCGCAATCCGCAAAGGGCGAGTCTTTTGTAAGTACTGAAAGCCCTCGGGTTTTTCATAATAGACAGTATAAACTTCTTGTACCGAGATATCTTTTGGAACAAGTGGAGCTAGGTTTTCGCGCACATAGTCCGCAAGCACAAAGTAATTTTTTAATCGCAGAGAGATCAGGCTTTGCGAAAATGAACGACCACGAATTAACTTATCTGCATTGTGGTGCACGCCGATAAATTTATATTTCAAAGGCAGCAGAAATGTTAATTCACGTACGATATTGCCTTGTGCCGTGTGAAAGAAAACCAACTGCGGGTTGATTCGCATAATAGCTTTACGGGCTTCCCACGAAATGCCAATGGATTTGCGAGCATCGATTTTAATTCCAGTGACAGAGGCCCAATTGAGGCTTTTTGGAATCAGTGGCAAAATCTTTTCATTAACTACAAGGTGAACACGAAAGCGTTCATGCAAAAAAAGAAAATGCGAATAAAAGCTATCTTCGTGAGAGCCAAATTCGAGAATAACAATGTCTTTCTTAGAGTCTGTCATATTACTCCAGTTATGCGCTTGCGCGCGTCACCTCGTGCCTAGCGGCAAGTTATGCGCTTGCGCGCGTCACTGCTTGTCTGGCGACAAGATACGACAGATTAAATGTCTTCTTTGTGCTGTTCAACTAGATTAAGCAATTTGATGAACAAATCAGGTTTCACCGCTGGTGTTTCGCCATTTTGTTTGTAGAAGCGACCGGCATCAACTTCTGGAAGCCCATGGTGGTCCATCACCAAACGATCAATGACCTTTTGGATTTGAATCAGTGGCAATCCTTTTTTCTTTTCAGAAAGAATTTCATCTACCATTTCAATCAGTGCATTGCCCGTGATGCGATGATCTGAATTCAACTTTTGAGATCTCTCTACGATCCCCTTGAGATTGAAATCAAGTCGTTGCCCCGCTGTTGCGACTTCGACAACCTCTACGTAGAGCTTCACAATGTTTTGAATTTGGCGCTTTTGTTTTTCGCCCATACGTGCATCGCGAGTTTTTGAAAAGCTAGATAAAATCTTGCGAAACATATCTTGTTCACTCATTGGCTTTGCAAAGTGTTGTGGCAATAGCGTAGCCAGGCAGCGCGTGTTGTAAAGCGGTGGATGATTTACGCCATCAGCTACTTTTTCAGTAGTCCCGCTGATTTTTGATTTTTCAAAAAATGAAAAAGCTTTATCAAAACGATTGAAAAGGTCTTTTTGTTTTAAAATATTTTCACGCTGATTCGGGTTGAAGCCCATTCTATAAAGCATTCGGGATGCTCTTTGTTTTTCAAAGGCTTTATCAAAATTAGTGACAGCTGCGTGATTTGCAAACGTCTTGATTGTCTTCTTTTTGCCAGTTTTTAGATAGTCCACCATCTGAGCAAATACCTGCACGATCAAGCGAGCCTTCATTTTTTGCTCATTTAGATTTGTCGAAAATCTTTCGACATCATCATATCGATATTTATCATGACGAAGCCCAAATTGGCGAACACTGCCATAATCAATAATGCCCGCGTCGGCTAAAACGTTGTCACCGTCCCAGTCAAGCCATGCAAAAATATAGTCGATGTCTAACTTGGCAGTGAAATCTGCAAAAGATTCAGAAATAAATTTAAGCATTTCATCGTACTTGCCAATGCCTTTGGCATTGATTGGCCAGTTTTTGTTTGAAACCTGACGGTCGATCAAATAATTCGTAGCCGCAGCAAGTTCTTTTAGTCGTTCTTGTTTTAAATATAAAAACAAATGAGCAGGACGAATAAGATTTTTTGCAGCACGAACGCCGATGCCAAATCCTTTGCCTAAATCGATTACGCACAATACACGCTCGGTATTGATCCCTTGTAAATGCATGATCTCAGCTAAGATGGATGCTCCGAAAAGCTCATCAATTTCTGCTAAACCACATCCGTAGCCGAATTCTGTGCCGCCTGTTTTTAAAGGACGATTGGCTTCTACGGCACCCGGAGAAAGTCGAGTCACGCCTGTTCCGCGGCTAGAAACATCCCAAGTGGTTCCACGATTGAGAACAGTTCCGTTCCAAATCCCACGTCCATCGCCAGAAGTTTTGCCTTGTTTATTGCTGTGTTGAAGTTGCAGGTAGCGAGTCGCCATATATTTTTTAGGACGAATCGTATTTGGATCTATTCGACGGTTTGTTAGTTCATCGTACTCGTTGATAATTTGAATGGAAAAAGTTTCTACTAATTTTTCTTCAAGCTCAGGTGTTATTTGATTCGGGTGATCGGCGGGTATCAAACCCATTTCTTTTGCGAGTATAAAATTGAAGTAAGCGACTTTTCCGGTATTGAGTTGGCGCACATGATACGAAATAAAACCTTCAGGCACGGCTTCCATCCAGGGATGGCTTCCGTCGAGTTGATTGAAACTCGAGTAAAATTCTTCCTGACGAGCTAACTTACGTATTCCATGATGCTTTGTTGTCATGCGTAAATTATCGGCTAAAAGTCGCTGTACTTAAATGAGACGGGCAAATTCTAGACTTAAGTGATGCAACATCTAGTTGTAAGTAAAAGCACTTTTTAGACGTATGTATTTCTTTGTACTAATAACTAATAACTAATAACTATTTTTTCGATGTCTTGCAATGACAGGTCGTTTTTCTGTGCAAGAATCTGGGCCACCCTGTGCCCATGCAATCACTTCAACACTAGAGTTAATCGCTACCGAGTTATCGATATCATTGCCGTATTTAAAATTAAGAATCTGCGCTGGATAGTCAGGTAAAAAATCTGAATTCAATGAAACACGGTATTTTTCACCATAGTTGTTGTCATGCGCATAGGTCTGTCCATTGCACTGTACGCTCACACCATTATCTATATGCTGAAGGCCAGTGAGGGAGCTTGTTGAAAAATTAGATCCAATAGTCATATCGTCGCCCGATAGTACGACTGCTTTTTTAAAGTTACTGAGAGTCTGAAAGGTTTTTACTGACCCCATCAGATATCCAGGATTGTTAGCCCAGATTAAGTCATAGTCTGCAACATCGGCAGCAGTGAGACCGCCGACTGGTTCGTCGATCAAAGTAACGGATTCGTATAGTTTGAGCAATTCATGTGCAATATACTCGGTGTCTTC
>JANNCH010000165.1:0-3860 GCA_031386315.1 Pseudobdellovibrionaceae bacterium | reverse complement strand
CGTACTCAAATCCGACATCCGTCAGACAAGCTAAGAAGAATTCTATCTGTACCCATAGGCAAGCGAAGAGAACTGAAAATAAAAAAGGTTTTCGATTTCGAACTACAAGCCGTAACATCTTCCAGTTTTTAACCATAAAAAAACCAGTAAAAAATAAAAATGGAATAAGTCCTAATATCCCCGTCGTTGCCATTACGTTTAGAATTTGATTGTGTGCGTGGCTGGTCAAAAAATCTTTCGGCATGTTCCATTCGGGTCGATCCCAATATTCTCTATTTCGACGCATATTCTCACCATAGCCTATTCCAAGCAGTGGATATTCTTTCCATATCTGAACGTTGACCTTAAAGAGTGAAGCTCTTGCAACATCACCACCATTTTTGGAAAATAAAAGATCTACTCGCTCTGAAAAACGAGGCCACATTAAGTAACTGCATGTAATTACAAAAATGGCACAAACTAAAAAACGGATAGCAATTTTCAGGTTGTATAAAAACAACATCAGAATACCGCTTATTAGAATAGAAAGCCAAATACCACGAGTGAAAGTAAATAAAATACTGAGCCCAAGAACAGCCAAAGCGAACGAAGCTATTGAACGCCACTTTCTACTCAGCTGGTGCCAAGAGTAAAGTAACATGGCTGAAAAGAAGACAAAGACAACGGCGTTACCGTGAGCATGGTAAGTAGCGCTATTTACAAAACCAAGAACCCGGGCCGCAGGGCGGTCTGTAATTGGGTCATAGCCATTAATATGGGCAGCTAAAGCATACAAAGACGGGAACAAAAATGCAGCGGAAAAATAATGCAGAACGGGTATTGCCCTGATTTCTACTTTTTGAAACGCAAAAATAAAAATGTAGAGGTGAATTATCCATGTGAACTTACCGAGACCCTGCAGCCACGGAGCATCGCTTGACGCATTTACCGCGTAGCCTAAACAAATAGCTAATAAATATGCACCGAAAGCCCACTCTATACCAATCCATTTAAATTGAATTGGCCAACGAAAAGATTTTTTCTTGATTCCATCGATGAGCCAACCTAATGAAAGTAAAATTATACAGAGGTCCATCAGAGATTGCGATGTCACCGCGCTCACAGCAAAAACCCCTAGAAAAAGCATCCAGAAATTCATAACTCAGTTTTCCTTAATTATACTCGGTCACAATTTTTTTGAGATATTCTTTAGCTCCGATAGGATCATTCTTAAGGCAACAAACTTTAAGATGTTCGAGAGATTTTTCGAGAAAATCTGCCTCAAGACAAGCTTCTTGAGCGCGCATAATTCGCGGGTGAGTAGTCCATTCTACATTTTCGCCGATCAAGAGCTCTTCGTAAAGCTTTTCGCCAGGGCGAAGTCCCACAAATTCAATTGCGATATCGCCAGTTCCGGTTTCAGGGTTATGAACTTCAAACCCACTGAGCTCTATCATTTTACGAGCTAAATCAATAATTTTCACAGATTCGCCCATATCCAAAACGAAAACTTCCCCGCCCGTTCCCATGGCACCAGCTTGCAGCACTAGTTGAGAAGCCTCGGGTATCGTCATGAAATAGCGTGTCACTTCTGGATGGGTAACCGTAACTGGACCCCCATTTTTTATCTGATCTTTAAATAAAGGGACGACAGATCCGGAGGACCCAAGAACATTTCCGAAACGGACCATGCATAAACGGGTACCGACTGATTCTCGCGACAAATTTTGCAAAATAAGTTCAGCCAATCTTTTTGTTGCACCCATGACATTGGTTGGCCGCACGGCTTTATCGGTAGAAATAAGAACAAAAGTTTTTACGCCCGTTTTCTGCGCAGCCTTCGCAGCAGATAATGTTCCGAAAACATTATTTTCAACCCCTGAAACTATATTCGCCTCAACGAGAGGCACATGCTTATAAGCGGCCGCATGATAGACTGTCTCAACCGCAAAATTGCTCATAATATTTTCTAAATAACTTTGATCGAGAACATCTCCTAGAATACTAAAAATTTCAGACACACAATGCACTCGAGTAAGCTCCTGCTCAATTTTGTAGAGAGAATACTCACTGCGCTCAAAAAGAATTAACTTTTTCGGACTATTCAGCAAAATCTGACGACACAGCTCTGAGCCAATAGAACCCCCAGCGCCTGTGACCATGACGACTTTATCTTGGATACATGAAGATATAAGCTCATGAAATGGAGGGACGGCCTCACGTCCTAGAAGATCCTCTATGCCTACTTCACGGATATCTTCAACTCTTACTGTCCCGTTAACCAATTCACCCATGCCAGGAATCATTTTTAACTTAATATCTTTACCTTCAAATTGTTCAACAATTTGGCGACGACGCACGCGAGACGCTGAAGGAATTGCCAACAGCAATTGAAAACAATCCTGTGCGGTCATGATTTCAAGTGCGTCCTCTGGATTATAAACTCGGATACTCGCAACAGACGTTCCATGCAGTTCGGGATTGTCATCGAAGAAAGCGATGGGCTTATATTCACGGCCAGACCACAATGCTAAAGCCGTTTGAAGCCCAGCGTGACCGGCACCATAAATTGCAACTTTTTGCTTTCGATCATGCTTTCTTTCTAAAGATCGCATCAGTCCCCGTGCTAAATAACGGCTTAAAGCGATATAACAAACCGAATTAATCCAGTAGATAATTATAGAAGAACGTGGCAAACCAGAAGCCTGCCCCATAACTACCACCGCTGTTAGCGCCAAAACTGAAGCCGTTACACCATAAAACACGGTGTATATGATTTTCTCATCTAAATAACGAATAACCGCGCGATAAAGTCCAACACGGACGAAAATGGGAACGGTGATGAAAGGGACTATTAGAAACAGCCACCAGAAGCCACCAACAGGCGGGTTAAATGTACCTAGCCGAAGCGCCACTGCAGACCACAGCGCCAGAGGCAGTAAAAAAACATCCCCAATCAACATGATGAGGATTTTAAACTTTCGTGGTAGGCGAGCTAAGCGCAAAAACATAACGTAGAATCCCCCGAATACGAGTGAACGACGATCTCATATCTTTGGAATAGGGACAATAGAACTTATCCCGAGACATACCAATTTTAGATCTGTGTCATCTTTAAGCAGGTTCCAACGCGTTACGTAATTCAGTTCGATTCAGCGCCTCTTTTGCCTTATAAAAAATAGAAATTATGATATGAATATCCCGCATGCTATATTCCTTTTTAAAACGCAGTTTTGACATTTCTCTCGCTATCATTTTGCTCGCACTCTTTGCCTTGCCAATGATCATTTTTGCCTTACTCATTCGTATTACCTCACAAGGACCGGCTCTATACTGGTCACAGCGTATTGGACTTCACAGCGGCGCTTTCCTAATGCCAAAATTTCGATCTATGGCAGTGGGGGCCCCTCAAGTCGCAACACACTTGCTTGATGGTGCGAACTCATACATCACACCCGTCGGTGCCTTCATTCGAAAAACTAGCATCGATGAGCTTCCCCAACTGTATTCTGTACTTGTTGGACATATGTCGTTCGTTGGGCCACGACAGCACTGTTTAATCAGTATGACCTGATTGAAATGCGTAAAAAAGTAGGAGTAGATTCAATTCGCCCAGGCATCACTGGATGGGCGCAAGTGAATGGTCGAGATGAAATCCCACTTTCGCTCAAGGTCCAGTTCGACAGCTATTACGTGCAAAACCAAAGTCTTTGGCTGGATCTTAAAATATTCATTATTACTTTTTCGAAAGTAATACTTTCTAAAGATGTAAAACACTGATTCGGGGCTGACATTGAAGAAAATTATTATCACCGGAAGAAACAGCTACATCGCAAACAGCTTTATTGAAAGCTACAAGAACAACTATATTATTGAAAAAG
>JANNCH010000079.1:0-3411 GCA_031386315.1 Pseudobdellovibrionaceae bacterium | reverse complement strand
CATTGCCAAGTGTGCTGCAAGTCGAATTTAATATCTATAGGGCCCGATAATCAGGATGTTTCAGAAGGGCTATATCGTTAAGAATTGGAGCATGGATGTTCAGGATTCTCACGTTAGTGTTATCTGGTGCATTCTTTTTTCTAAATTTTGCCGAAGCTTCGACCCTGCAAAATCAACAATTCAATGAATACTACACCGTCAGCGAGCGCGTTGCCAAAATTGCCGTATCAATGCAGCCAACAGATGTCTTGCGAGATTTTTTTGCGAACGAAGAAAACTTCACAACACTAAAGACCCAAATTTTAAATTTACTGAACTTTGAACATCACAAAGATACCTTTGGGACCTCTGCCGAACCCTATCAACGAATCAAACATTTTGGAACTTGGTTGCGAAATGAACAAACATGTTTGAATACCCGTGCTGATGTTTTGGCCCGTGATTCCCAAGAAGAAGTGACTTATTCAAACGGTGGCCGTGGTTGCACGGTTAGCACTGGCGTTTGGGATGATCCATATACGGGTGATCAGTATACTCAGGCCGCTGATATTCAGATTGATCATGTGGTGCCACTGAAGAACGCTTTTGTTTCAGGGGCATCTAAATGGAGCTATCAGCACCGTTGTTTGTACGCGAACTTTTTAGGAAATAACTATCATCTCATGTCTGTGGATGGAAATGAGAATATGAAGAAGAGTGATAAGGGGCCTGAAAACTATATGCCCCCGAATCCCTCTTATCAGTGTGCCTATGTGCAGCGTTGGATCAGCATCAAGTTGATATGGGGATTAGGATTGAATCCTAATGAGACCGAGGCCATTCAGCAAATTGTGAAAGACAACAACTGCAAGGCTAAAGATTTTCAATTTTCGATGGCAGATTTGCAAAATCAAAGAACTTATATTCAAGATAATTTGAGTATTTGTATTCAACGTTGAGCCTACTACAAACTAATTTTGTCACAGGCTCAAGTTTCTTGGACTTTATGATTTAGTTTTGCTTAGATAGAGCCATGACAAATCCTACGACAATTGAAATTCTGGGCGCATTATTTTTTGGTTTGGCCGTTATCCATACTTTTTTAACGGGTCCGATTTTGAAAGCCTCTCACAATCACAGCAAAGATTCATTTCAGTACCATCTTTATCATTTATTAGGCGAGATCGAAGTGGTCTTTGCACTTTGGGGTGCGCTGTTTATGCTTTGCTTTGTGGGTATCGATGGATGGGACCAGGCCATTGCATATTTCGAGGGACTTCACTTTATTGAGCCATTTTTTGTTTTTGCTATTATGGTGCTGTGCTCGACACGCCCAATATTGAGTATGGCACGTACAGCAATTCAAACCGTGAGTCTGGCCTTGCAGAAAATATTTAAAACCCCTGCTGTTGCGACTGACCTGTGTGTGATTTTAATTTTAGGTCCCCTAAGTGGAAGCTTTATCACTGAACCTGCGGCAATGACGGTGACTGCGTTATTACTGAATTCGATGTTAAATAAAAACTCACCATGCTTGTTGTATGCTTTGCTGGGAGTGCTGTTCGTGAACGTGTCGATCGGTGGAGCGATGACTCCGTTTGCAGCACCACCGATTTTAATGGTTGCACAAAAGTGGCAATGGGATTTTCAATTTATTATGACTCACTTTGGTTGGAAAAGTGCCATTGCAGTTTGTGTGAATGCTATGGGTTTTTTATTGATTTTTAAAAAAGATCTGACTTCAGGTGTTTTCACTCTGCGTGAAGTGACACTGCGTTTGGCGGGCGGACACAAAGCAATCCCGACCAGTGTGAATATAGTGCATTTAATTTTTCTGGTTGCGATCGTGGCCACCGGTCATTATCAAAATGCTTTTTTAGGAATTTTTCTTTTGTTTTTAGCGGTGGCCTCAGTGACTCGTCGTTATCAAGACAACTTGCGCATACGTGAAAGTTTATTGGTAGCCACTTTCTTAGGGGGAATTATCGTTTTCGGTGCCTATCAAAAATGGTGGTTAGCCCCTCTGTTAGGACAGCTGTCTGAGAGTGCATTATTTATTGGCTCTATTGGCCTAACTGCAATCACTGACAACGCGGCCTTGACGTACTTGGGGGCCCAGGTTATGGGCCTTAATGAGGCTTCGCGCTATGCGCTAGTTGCCGGGGCCATAACGGGTGGTGGGCTGACTATCATTGCGAATGCGCCGAATGCGGCAGGATACTCGATCTTAAACGCAAAATTTCCCGAAGGCCTTAGCCCTGGGAAGTTATTTATTGCAGCACTGGCGCCCACATTAGTGGCGCTGGTATGCTTTTGGTTTTTATAAATTAACCTATGTTAGAATTTCGAGCGGCTTTTTGATCGTTCTCAAACAAACGGTCTTACTCTTCTTGTGTTAATCCTTTTTGTGAATCTTCTTTCGTTGTTAGTTTTTCTTCTGTTTTTGAAGTGATGGTTGGTTCTTTTGTGTCGTCTGATTTTGTATCATCCGCGTTGGAGTCATCAGCATTTTTTGTTTGCTCAGTTTCTTTTGCATCATCAGCAACGCAGCTTCTTCCGACAGTTAGCAATTGCAAAGTGCCACTGCCTTTTTCTAAAGACTCAACAACACGTAAGCTCAAAGAAATTCCTGTGGTTTGTGCTTGTCCTTCATTTTGAGTGATGGCACGAATTGCATTGTCGTCAGTTAGTTTCAAAGTATTGGTTATAATAGAAAGTCCGCCCGTTGTACTAAGAAACTCAATGTTTGCTTTATCTAAAACCACTACGTCTGCATTCAAGCTGATCATGTTGCCTGTGATTTTTTGTTCTCCGCATATGTAGACTGCAGCTAATGTTTTGCTGAAACCTGGTTTTGCCGCTAATTCAGCAACAGTCACCTCCGTTTTTTTAGTGATATGGTTAGGAAGTGAATCTCTGTTGCAGTTTAAGTTGATATAGAATTCTGATTTGCTGGCGTCTTTCATAATAGCCTGTGTGCTAGCTAAAAGTTCACTAGAGTCAAGTTTAGCAGTCAAAACAAATTGAGGCTCAGCTAGTTTTGCATCAGAAGCTCTCAAACCCCGAATTTGATCAGCGGTGATTCGTTTATCAAGAACATTTGCATTGTCTTTATTTTGTGTAATGATGCTTTTGCCTGCGACAGTTATAACTCCCGCTTTTCCAGGTTCGCAAGCTTCGCCTGTTTTTGCTTGTGGGTTCGTCTGAGCTTTTTCGCCCGCACGTACTTTCGTTGGAATCTTATTGCGGTCTTTAACGCCGCAAGCGATGAATGAAGATACTGTCATTGCGGTGATGCAAAACCAAACTAGCTTTTTCATAAGAGTCCTCCAAAAGACTGTCTTAACTTTAGACAGAGCTGACTTTTTGCGGCTTTTTTGATTCTCAAATCTATTTAAAAAGCTTTAGTTCCATACTGTCCTGTAAATTGTT
>JANNCH010000066.1:0-3760 GCA_031386315.1 Pseudobdellovibrionaceae bacterium | reverse complement strand
CTAAGGTACCTGCTTCCCTTTCCTTCACTCGGCGTGTTACGTCGAATTTTGAGGGTTTTTTTGTTTTAGAAAGCTAAATCTATGTCTAAAATATTTGTTTCTGAAAAACAGAAGGATCTTTTTGAAAAGCTTTCTGGCTGTGGTGAGCTGATTTTTGCTACGGGTTCTAAGATTTGTGTTGCTAATTTAGTGGGTCAATTTTCGGTGAATAGAAATCATCATAATGAGGATCAGTTGGATGTGGATGATGGGACCCATCATGTGCATATTGATTGGTCGCATATTAAGCGCTGTGAAATCGGTGATTTTCATGGTGAAGGCATGCTGTCGTTCTTTGATGGCGAGACCCCCATATTTCGACTTTATCGTGGGGATGGTCCCTATCCTTTTGAAATTGAAAAGTTAGCAGGATTGCTAGTTTAAATATCTGTGCTTTCGATATTCGGCCACATCTCATCCTGTATTCTTAGTTGCGCGTCTTAGCGTTAGGTAAATGCATTGCATACTCATGAGGCGCTGCTGAGAAGGCGTGTGATGTATTTGCGTGTAAAATTGTTTTATTGGACTAATTTATATAATATCTTGAAAAGTACTCCAATTAGGAGTACTTTTGTTTATAGATAAGGTTGTTTTTGATCGTGTGCAAAAGCAGCTAAAAAAAGTCCCCACATATGTTGTAGATAAGTTAGTGGCGTGGGCGATGTCTGTTGAAATGAAAGGACTTCGCCATGTTCGAAAAATTCCTGGCTATCATGATGAGCCATTGAAAGGTCAAAGATATGGTGAGCGTTCTATCCGACTTACAAGAAGCTACAGGGCCATATATATAGAAGAATTTGATGGCAGTGTAAATTTAGTTGTTCTAGAAGAGGTGAACAAACATGAGTACTAAATCAAAAAAAATAGGTGTCGCAGAAATTGAAAAACAATTTGGTCCACTTACTTTTGGTAAGCTTTTAAGAGCGCACCGTCTGGGAGAGGTGCTTACGCAGGTTCAAATGGCGAAGCAACTTAAAATGTCTAAGCAAAGTCTTAATGATCTAGAGCATGGTAGAAAAGTTCCCTCCATTCGTCGTGCGATTGAAATAGCACGTAAAATAGAGGTGATGGAAGAGTTAGTTGTTCAGCTGATATTGCAAGATCATGTTCGTAGAGAAAAATTAAACTTTACTGTTAGTGTTAGCAAAGGTCTTAAGGCGTCTTAATTCGGAGTCGTTATGGGTGGAATATCCTGACAGATGATGGCGATGCCTTGAGCTTGCAGTGGGGCAGCCTTTGAGTCTAACTCTTGGGCCTGTTGCATGAGATCGAAATGGGATTTAATAAATATTTTTGATACCCACAGTGAGCCAATGCCTAAATTTTCTTTTGCTAATTTTGATTGTTGTGGGGCGATGGTGGCGGCACGGCCCATGGATTCTACGAAATGTCTTTCGAGGCAATGAAAGCCTGGATTTTTTTCGAGTTGTTGTAGCCACTCACGCGCGCCTACTGCAGTGCCTGCGTAATCATCGTTATCCAAAGACGCTTTGATTTTAGCAATCATCGAAGACAAATCTGATAATTTAAAGTCTTCAATTTTGGCCAAGGTTGTGCGGATTTTTCAGAAAACTTCGGAGTTAAGCTCATTGAAACATACTCATCACACAACAGTGGCACACCGGCTTTTTGGTAAAAGTATGAAACCACATCGCTTAGAATAGCCATTCTTAAAAGTTTGTGTTCTATTTCGATCAAGGCGGATGAAATCGCAATGCTTTGATTGTTGCTAAGAGCAGCATAAAGCGGCTGACGTTCATTATTGAGGGTAATGGCTTCTTCAAGATGCTCGCGTGTGCAAGAGCGAAATTCAGCGACCAAGGCCGTTGTGGTTAGGGCCGCATTAAGCAACAAAATAATTGTAATGAAAAGTATGATTTTATTCAGCATAGAAATATTGTACCTGTTGAAAGGCATAATAAAAAGAGCCTTGTAAACTTGCTGCGCCTGATTAGTATTTAGATATGAGAGTCATCAAATTTGATCTTAAAAAAGCCAAGGGCCTGCTTCCCCGTAGACATAAAACACATAATAAGACTTTCGGTGGCAAGGTTTTGATCATTGCAGGTTCGAGGGGAATATTAGGGGCTGGTGTTTTATCCGCAGCAGCTGCGGCCAGAGTGGGGGCCGGCTATGTCACTCTGTTGACGGATTCAAAAAACTTTCCTTCGACAAAACATCCTGAGTTTTTGATCCATGACAAAAAAAATAAATTAAGCAAAACAAAATACTCAGCCCATGCCATAGGACCCGGGCTTGGTCAGAGTGCCGAAAGCCTTCGCTTGCTTAAAAAAATTATCAAAGTGTCCTTACCCAATGTTGTCGTGGATGCCGATGCCTTGAATCTTTGTGCTAAAAATAAATTAACAGATTTACCTAAAAACTGGATACTCACGCCACATGAAGGCGAGCTCTCACGTTTGCTGGGGGTAAGTGCCGATAGCATACGCGCAGATCGCAAAAAAGCTGTGCGTGATGCGCAGAAAAAATTTGGCTGCATTGTTCTTTTAAAAGGACACCACACTTTGATTGCGACTGTTGAGCATATTTACGAAATTCAATCTGGTAATGTGGCCCTCGCGAAAGCAGGAACCGGTGATGTGCTGACAGGTATGATCACGGGCTTTTTAGCCCAGGGACTTTCCAGTTCAGAGGCCGCCTGTTTAGGGGCCTTTATCCATGGATGGATGGCGGATCAATGGGTGCGCCAAGGTAAAGACTATCTAAGTTTACTTCCAACGGATTTGCTAGAGGCCTTGCCACAAAGTTTGTTTAAGTTGCGAGCGGCTCGGAGATAGTATCCACTCTGTGTATTTAAAGAGTTCAGAGGACGTATTGGATGCATTCGAGTGGGATCACGACCTTGGTCCCATTGTAGAGGACGTCGACCCCCGATAGACTATACTAGAGCGTGTCAAACAGCGTTCTAACAGTCTAAGGGGTTACCGCGTGAACTTTTGGTTCTTAGTACAATTGTTGGTGAATATTGTGTTATTTGCAGGCGTGCTCGGTTTGTGGGTGCGTTTGCACCGTCCACAAAAAGATGATCCAAGACTCAGCAAAGGTTTGCAGCTCTTGCAGAGTAAAATTGCGATCTTAGAAGATCTTTCAGATCGCACCGAAGTTCAAGTCGGTCAACTGACCGCTTTGCTTGAACAAAAGTGCAAAGAGATCCAATCAAAAATTCAAGCTTCTGAAAAACAACTTTCTAAAATTGATCAGAGTACTCAGAAGAGTCTTGAAGTTGCAAAAATTTTTCAAGATCGCATACCACACAGTGAAATTCTCGAACGACAAAATACTGTGAAGTATGTGAAGGCCGCACGATTGGCTCACCAAGGACTTTCATTTGATGAGATCGCTCAGCAAGTCGACCTCAGCCGTGGAGAAATTGAATTCATTGCGAAGGTGAATAAAGATCAATTGATGTTCTGTGAAGACAGTTTGCCTGAGTGGGCTCAAGAAGAGCCACAACCAGAAACCAATCGTGATCTGAGTGCCGTTTTTGAAGTGCCCAAAAATGACCAGCAGGCTTTGAAAAAACTAGGTGAAGCTTTCAAGGCGGCCTGCGCTGAAGCACCGACTATGCAAGAATCTCCAACTTTGGCCAATACTGCGACAGCAGCAAAACCATTTGTGCCATCTGCACCGACACCGAGTGTTCAGCAAGAAGTGCAGAAACAGCAAAAGCAGGCACAAACCTTAGCTAAGGGTGGCAATG
>JANNCH010000047.1:0-3287 GCA_031386315.1 Pseudobdellovibrionaceae bacterium | reverse complement strand
TTTTTTCATTTTTGAAAATGATTACTCGAAATTAAAACTATCAATTGGAATAGGTTCAAGAAGATAATGAAATTAAATACACCTCTTTTACTCAAGTTCCGAATAATAAGTATTTAATTTTTTTGCTAAACTGAGAAATTTCAAAATGTAGAAATAATCCATGGTGCACACGTTCTAAAAAGAAATTAAGAATTTGCGTACAGGTCGGAACACTTAAATTGAATGTGCGATCGATGAACTTAAAATTGCGAGCGCCTTTTTCGATGAGCAAATCGATGTCTTTTAAAAAAGTAACTAGATCAAAGCTTCTTACCGACTTATCTAGAGAAGATAAACAATACTCACATTTGTAGGGGCAGCCCCTTGAGGCCTCGACATAGATATAGCGATTTTGAATATCGTCATCTGTGTAATAAGAATAGGGCGATGCAATAGATGTGATACTAGGCAAAGGTCCAGAAATATACTTCGTTTCTGGAAGTTTTGAATCTACAAAATAGCTGTGGCAAAAATCGTAAAAAAGAAAATCGCCTTCGCCTTTGATCGTATAATCGGCGATTTGTGTGATAGTTTGAGCCTCTGTTTCGAAGCTGACTTCAGGGCCACCCAATACGATAACGGTCTCGGGACTGATTTTTTTTATGACAGATACTAACTCCTGCATCTGTCTGACATTCCAAATATAAACGCCGAAGCCAATGATTTTAGGCTGATAGCTTAAAATCTTTTCGGCGATCTCGCGTGTTTCACGGGCTGTGGTAAATTCTAGGATTTCTGTCTGGGGTTGGAACTCTTTGAGATTCGCGAAAAGATAGCGAAGGCCGAAAGCTGCATGCTGATAGGTCGAATTAAGGGTGACGAGCAGAATATTTTTTTTCATTTTGAGTAAGATAAACTATTTGCTCCGATAATAGGCAAGGGTTAACATCGAATGAAATAATTTTCAAAGGACTGAAAATGAAAGTATCACTGAAATCACTTATTTTAAGCTCTATTCTTGGCTTGTTGTTGACTGGCTTGTCAGCTCAAGCGCACACGCCTGTAGTCGCTGATTATGACTCAAAACCAATTTACGCTGACCTCAGAGATCTAAATGCCCTCGGAATCGAAGTTTTGGCTAAAGATGATATTTCTCAAGTGGGATATGCCATTATCAATCCTGAAATGGAGGCTCGCATTCAAGAAAGAGCCCACCAGGTCGGAAAATGTGGCGGTTTTGAAGCATTGGCCCCTTCAACGGGTTCATTTTTAGCCGATCCAATTGCGGGTTTACGCAATCTTTCTTTGAGAGTTCAAAAAGATCAAATGTATGAAATGGCACCTTTGAAGCTAGCAAGTGTACCTAAAAGCGATGTGATCAGTGCGGCCATTTCGCAGTTAAGCGAAGCTAACTTACAAGCTAGTGTGCAGTGGCTGTCTTCATTCCCGAATCGTTTTAACAAAGGTACGACTCCGAATGTTCACGTTGAGCAGATGAAACAAAAAATTGAACAAATGTTGCTAGGCACGAATGTTCCTTATACAGTTTCTTTGATTGATCACACTTCAACGAAACAAAAAAGTATCCGTGTACGTTTTGAAGGTAGCTCTAAGCCTGACGAAATTATCGTCATTGGTGCTCACTTAGATTCGATCAATCAATCTTGGTTTGGTGGCGGCAACGCTCCGGGCGCAGATGACAATGCATCTGGTTCATCAAATATTTTAGATGCCATGAGAGTCGCTTCGCAAAATCCACAGCCTCAACGCAGTATCGAATTTTTCTGGTACGCGGGTGAAGAGTCTGGCCTTTTAGGTTCTGCTGAAATTGCTCAGTCCTACAAAAAAGCTAACAAAAATGTTATCGCAGTTTTACAGCTGGATATGACATTGTTCCCAGGTTCGGGCGAAATGGTTTTGGGTAGTATGACTGATTTCACAAGTCCTTGGTTACGTGATTATTTGAAATCAATGAATTCAACTTATTTGAATGTACAAATCGTTGAAGATAAATGTGGCTATGGTTGCAGTGACCACGCTTCATGGTACCGACAAGGCTATCCGACTTTGATGCCTTTTGAAGCTACTATGAAAGCAATGAACAGCAAAATCCACACAGCGAACGATGTGATCACTCCGCAAATGAGCTTTAAGCATTCGTTGGTTTTTTCGAAAATCGCCTTGGTATTCGCAATGGATTTAGCTAATTCAGATTTGAAACAGCTGTACTAAAAGTCTGAGCAATTTTAACTGAATTGCAAATCGAGCATGCGGTTATTCAGTGGCTAGTGTTCTGCTAGCTGTGTCTAATTAAAGTTTCTAAGAAAGCACTAGTCGATTTCTTTCACTGCTTTTTTAATTTCTTCAATGGCCGGATCATAGGTATCTTGTTTGCGAGCTATCAGATACATCATATGTTTCCAATATCCTTGTTTAGGGCCGAATGTGCTGATTAAGTTGAGTTTTATTTCTTCACGAGCATAGGGTACAGGTAAAAACCCAAAGCCAGCACCATCTAAAATTGCACGCCCTACGACAGATAAGATATCTGATTCCAATACGACATTTTTTCTAACTTTTATATCTTGAAAGAAGATATCTGTCTCTTGGCGCAGTTTTAGACTTTCTGTTGGTAAAATTAATCCCCATGGCACAGCCTGAATAAACTCATCAATAGGTGTGTTTCGTGAAAACCTAACGCGCAGATTTTTCATATGCTCAGATGAAACCATCAAGGCAACAGGCATGCTGACTGCTGCAAGCTCGGCAATATCTACGCCGTAAGTGGGCTTATTAGTAAGGATTAAATCAATTTCACTTGCTCGAAGTGATTCAATCAAGTCGACAGTTTTTGCAGAGGTAACAACAAAAGAATTTTGAGCAGTCACCTTCCCATCTTTTAAAAGTGGGCTTAGCAGATCTGCAATAAAAGGTCTTTCGATTTGATCGCTTATTCCGATACGTATTTTTTGAATGTTGGAATCTGATTTTGAGCGAAATGAATCGTTCATTTCCTGCGCAGCAGAAAACATTTTTTTACAATAGGCATAGACGCGCTCGCCATCATTCGTGAGCACAACACCACGGCCTTTTTTTTCTAATAATTTTTTATCAAGTGTGGATTCAAGTACTTTAAGTTGTGAACTTAGTGATGGCTGGCTTATACGCAAATATTTGGCTGCATTGTTGACGCCGCCTAGTTTTGCAGTCTGATAAAAGTAATAAAGATGGTTAAAATTATACATATTGCAGGACCCCATTTTGGAACTAGACTCTTGTCAGAATTCTGTAAGTCATTGTGTTCATTT
>JANNCH010000662.1:0-4802 GCA_031386315.1 Pseudobdellovibrionaceae bacterium | reverse complement strand
TGAGAGGCTTTGGCAGCGACAATCACTCTGGCGTACACCCTGGCATCCTGAAATCCTTTGCAGAAGCAAATATTGGACACGCCCCTAGCTACGAAACGGACGAATGGACAGCAAAGGCCGAAAAGGTTTTTCAAAATCATTTCGGCGCCGATACCCAAGTCTTTTTTGTCTTCAACGGCACTGCTGCCAATGTGACTGCCCTTAAAGCTATGATGAACTCTTATCAAGCGGTGCTTTGCTCTGACATCAGCCATATGAACATGGATGAATGTGGAGCCCCCGAGTTTTTCACTGGTGGAAAGCTCATCGCGGTCCCATCGGTGGATGCAAAAATTTCGGTAGCAATCCTTGAACAGTATTTCAGTCGACGCGGGGATCAGCACGCGTCCCAGGCCCGCGTTTTAAGTCTGACTCAACCCACAGAGCTAGGCACGACATATACAACTCAAGAACTTCGCGAACTGATTGCATGGGCTAAAAGCAAAGAACTCTTAGTGCATATCGATGGCGCCCGTCTAGCCAATGCGGCCTATCACTTAAAACTTGGATTCAAAGAGTTCACCACGGACTTAGGTATCGACGTTGTTTCAATGGGTGGCACTAAAAATGGACTCATGATGGGCGAGGCTGTTTTGTTTTTAAACAAATCCTTAGCAAAGGACTTTAAATTCATCCGCAAACAAGCCGCTCAGCTGCCATCAAAAACTCGTTTTATTTCTGCGCAGTTTTTAGCTTACTTTCAAGATGATCTTTGGCGAAAAATCGCCGCACACTCAAGTGCAATGGCGCAACTTATGTATCAGCATGTAAAAGACATACCTGGTATTGAGGTTCGCTGTGCCCCTGAAAGCAATGCTGTCTTTGCTAAAATTCCAAAAGCCTGGCTAAAGCCCCTGCGGCAACACTTTTTCTTTTACGTCTGGGACGAGAAAACTTTTGAGTGTCGCTGGATGACTAGCTGGGATACACAAGAACAAGATATATTAGATTTTGCGAAAAAATTAAAGGAGCTGTCTCGATGAAATACCCTCCCGTTCATTACCATGACTATCTAGGCATCGATAAGCTCTTAACGGCACAACATCCAAAAAGTGATGAATACAAAAGACCTGCCCATGATGAAATGCTTTTTATCATCACTCACCAAGCCTATGAGCTTTGGTTCAAACAGATATTGACTGAGCTCAACTCAATTTTGAAAATTTTTTCGAGCGAACAAATCCAAGAAACCGACATGGGATTGGCCTCACATCGCTTGACTCGCATCACTGCCATCTTGCGAATGATCATCACACAGATCGATGTCCTGGAAACAATGCGACCGTTGGATTTTTTAGAATTTCGTGAATTTTTATACCCAGCTTCGGGATTTCAAAGCTTTCAATTTCGTCTGATTGAAACAAAACTGGGTTTACGCATTGAAGATCGCATCTCGTACAACCAGAGCCCTTTTTTCAAACACCTCAAAGATGAACAGCAAACCGAAATGTCACAAGCACTCAGCTCACCAAGTTTATTTGACGCCATTGATAAATGGCTACAACGCACACCTTTCTTACAGAATTCAGATTATGATTTTTGGAAATCTTACCAAATCGCCGTTGAGGGAATGCTCAGCGCAGACATTCAAACGGTCCAAAGCAATTCTATTTTGAATGAAGACTCCAAAGCAAAAAACATCGAGATGATCAAAAACACTCAAAAAACATTCGATGCTCTTTTTGACGAGAAAGCTTACGAAGAGTTACAAAAACAAGGCCACTTCCGTTTATCCTACAAAGCCCTCCACGCAGCCCTCTTGATTCAACTCTATCGCGACCAAGCCATACTACAAATGCCATTTCAAATTTTAAATAGTCTCATCGATATCGATGAAATCCTGACCAACTGGCGCTACCGCCATGCTCTCATGGCACATAGAATGTTAGGTAAAAAAATCGGCACAGGCGGTTCATCAGGACATCAGTATTTAAAAGATGCCACTGACAAACACAAAATCTTCGCCGATTTTTTCAATCTATCGACATACCTGATCCCAAGATCACAAGTCCCAAAATTACCAAAATCAATCAGCGAAAAAATGAACTTCCACTACTAAATTTAAATGCATCCATCTGATGCGTTGGATTTACAGCTGTGATAGATGGAGTCTCAAAGATCCAGCTTTGTGACTAGCGACCTCTGTTGTGAACAGGTACGGGCGTTGCAATCACTCCCGGTACTGGATAACTAAAACCTTCTTGTTGAGGTGCATTTGGGTCCCGCTCTGCAGGCGCAATTTCCGGCTGCTGCTGCTGCTGCATCTCTGGAAGATCACCATGTTGCGCTGCTGCCGGGGCAGTTTGCGTATCTTCTGCCGGTGGTTGATTATTAAGCACGGCATCGCGAGGCGGAGGGGGTGCCAATAGACTGCTGGGCGCACCTTCGATTGCAGCTTTTACTTTTGGCGTCGGCGCCTCCACAGGAACTCTGGATTTTAAAATATATCCTTCAGGAGCTTCAACCTGTGTTTCAACCACTGAGATTTTACCTTCGAGCGGAACCTTGGCTTCGATTTTTCGAATTGGCAAAAGATCTTCGTAAACCTGTCCCTTGATCTCAATTAAATTTTGCCCGGCTCTTTCGTAATTATAAACAGAAAACTGAATCGACTGACTCGCATTGCGATCCTGCGCCAGGTTTTCACAATGAAGCTTTTCTAACTTGTCGTCACCACTGCCATTCAAAGTACAACGAATTTTTCGATTCAAAATAGAAGTGGCTAAACCGACCACATCATTAAGATGCTGCGGGTAAAAAATAATCAATGCTAAATTTTCATTTTTAATTTCATACTCTGCAAAAGAGGCACTGCCACCTGAAACACACTTTTCAAAAGCTTCACCTTTTTGAGGAAAGCCCTGCATAGATAGGATTTCTCTTTTGACGAAATAGCGATCACAGCTAAAAACATTTTTGTTCGCGATCTTTTCGCCTAATTCAGAAATAATCGCTCTTTGTAATTTTCCAAAGATAGACTTTCCCTGGACTTTCCGGTCTGCGGCGACCACCCACCAGGCTTCACGATGAATAGCATCCGCTTGCATAAGCAGACGTGCAAATGAAGAGAGGATGCGATCTTTTTCAGCTACTTTTTTTTGTTCAAGTTTTATATGAGGATTTTGCAAGACCACAGAGGATTCTGGATCTTGTGTCTTTGCTGCTTCTTTGCGCGTACATGCGGACATAAGCAGCACTAAAGAAAGTGGTAGGATTAAAAAAAGCTTTATCATACGAACTACAGTTTGACAGAGTGGTAGGTGCAAAACAAGAATTACATATCAGATTCATTTCAAAACTATACGAGAGGTTTTCCATGGAAAAAATTTGGCTTTCTCACTATCCTAAAGATGTCCCCCGTGAGATTGATTTGGACTCTTATAGCTCGATACTAGACCTTTACGGTCAAGCCATCTTAAAATACAAAGACTTGCCTGCATTTTCTAATATGGGTGTGACATTTACGTTTGCAGAACTGGACTCGATGGTTTCGCACTTTGCTTCATTTTTACAAAATGAATTGCGCCTTAAAAAAGGCGATCGTATCGCGATTCAAATGCCCAATTTATTACAATTCCCAGTGGCGGTATTCGGAGCCCTTCGCGCAGGACTTGTTGTCGTAAATACCAATCCACTTTATACAGCAAAAGAAATGTCCCATCAGTTTGCAGATTCAGGCGCTAAGGTGATTGTCATTTTAGCGAACTATGCCCACTTACTTGAATCCATTATTAAGACGACAAAGATTGAATCTGTCGTGGTTACTGAAATTGCAGATCTTTTTCCAACGCCGAAGCGCTTGATCGTTAATAGTGTTGTTAAATACATAAAAAAAATGGTCCCTGCATATAATTTGCCACAAGCCTATGGGTTTCGCAAAGCCCTCGAACTTGGCACCAAACAAAGCCACAGCAAAGTAGATATTAAACAAACAGATATTGCCTTTTTACAATACACCGGCGGAACCACAGGCATTTCAAAGGGCGCAATCCTTACCCATCGCAATGTGATCGCCAATGTTTTACAAATTGCTGGGTGGATGAAACCAAAACTAACGGAAGGCAAAGAGATCGCCCTGACTGCATTGCCGATGTATCATATTTTTTCTCTCACAGTGAACTGTTTGGCTTTTATGAAATACGGTGCACAAAATATTTTAATAACCAATCCAAGGGATATTCCGGCATTTATAAAAGATATGAAATCCTATCCTTTCACAATCATAACTGGCGTCAATACTCTTTACAATGCACTTATGAACCACGCTGATTTTGGCAGCATTGATTTTTCAAAAGTAAAAATTAGCGTGGCTGGGGCCATGGCCCTCCAAAGAACAGTGGCAGACAAATGGTATAAATTAACCAATACCACCATCGTGGAAGGCTACGGGCTTACCGAGGCTTCACCCGTTGTGTGTTGCAATCCAATTGATGGCAGCGAGCGCGTGGGCACCATAGGTCTACCCGTTCCAAACACCGATGTAAAATTAGTTGATGATGAAGGCAACGAAGTCAAAGCAGGCGAACCCGGCGAGCTCTGTTGTTCGGGACCACAGGTCATGCAAGGTTATTGGAATCGCCAAGACGAAACAGACAAAGTTTTAAAAAATGGATGGCTACTTACTGGTGATATCGCCATTGTAGATTCAGAAGGATTTTTTAAAATCGTAGATCGTAAAAAAGATATGATCTTAGTCTCAGGGTTCAACGTTTATCCGAATGAAGTGGAAGAAGCGATTGCAAATCACCCCGGAGTCTTAGAAG
>JANNCH010000658.1:0-5074 GCA_031386315.1 Pseudobdellovibrionaceae bacterium | reverse complement strand
AGGTCAGCTTCCAAAGTGGTGATGGTAGATTTCACAGCGGATTGAAGTTCGCCAAGTTCAGCTTTGAATTTGTCGGCGGCAACCAACGATTCAAGCCCGGTGAGTTTTGCTACGATGTCAGATATTTTCATGTTTCTATCCTTATGTTGTAGTCAACTTTGACTTGTGGTTTAGAGATACTTTTTTAGGTCGTCGAGTGACCGAACAACTTCATCCGCTAGGCCGAGTGTCACAGCTTCATCCGCTCGAAACATCTGACCTTGCATTGCGGAGTCCGGTATCTCGCCGAGGTTCGCGCGGATATGGTTGTAAAATTCTTCCGCCAATTCCATGACGTTATCTTGCAAGTATTGTTCTTGGTCAGCGGTCAGGGTTGTCCCCGGAACTCCCATGCCCTTGTAAGTGCCGCTCGAAAAGACTTTGACTTTGATTCCCATTGCTTCGGCTCTTGCGCTGGTGTCGGTGTAAGCGCAATAGACGCCGATGCTGCCAGCTTGTGCGGACGGTGAGAGAAACCTTCCCTGACAAGCGGCGGCGAGATACATCCCCGCTGACGCACAGATTCCACCGGGAGGAACGAAAGCCCAAACTGGCTTTTCAGATTCAGCGATTGCAGCGGAACACTCTACTAGCCCGCCCCACATTCCGCCCGGAGTGTCCATGTTCAAAAGGATGTTTTGAACCATTGGATTTTCATTCGCCGTTTGAATGTCTTTGATGATGTCGGCGTAGTCCGTTGCGCCCGCTCCCTTTTCAAACGCGCCAAGAGAACATCCTAGCGGCCCCTTAACTGGGACAATCGCTAGGCTTCCTTCTACTGTCATTGCCTCGATGTCCACACTGTCCCCGCACATATCCTTTCCCTCTCGCGCTAGATTAAAGTCAGTCGGCGAGAGCGCGGCGTGTTGCTGGAATAGCGTCAAGATGGACTCCGCTGCGCCGGGCGATAAAAGCAACGGCGAGCGTGTGAGTGTTTCGAGTAGCTTGTGCAGCTTCATAAATTATTTCGTTGCCGTTGGTTTCGTGTCCGCAGAAGTTTGCGCCGGTTGAACTGGTTGCGGAGGATTCGGCGAGTTCTGATAAAACAAATTCATGGCTTGGTCGAACGTGAACAACTCGCCACCGGGCAATGAGTTCGCAAACGATTGTGCATCGGAAGCCGCTTGCAACAGTTCTTTGACTTCCTTCCTGCGCTGACGCCGTAAATGTTTCGCAATGTAACCATCCTTTGCAGCTTCGATTCGTTCCGTTGTCAAACCCATCTTCAAACGATTCAACGCGCTCGTAACATCATTGCCAGAATCCACCGACATTAGAGCGGGAAATCCTACTGCCCATTTGTAGCAGTCAGTAGCAGAATTATTGTGCGGGATATGACCGCGCATCATTCCTATCTTGATTGCATACTGGAAAAACTTGACGCTGCGAATTTCTTGGATGCTCTGGCGTTCGCTAATGGAGTTGTTTGCCTTGCTCGTTTCGAGTCTGGTCGGAGCGCGGCCTGTGAGTGATGTATCAATCAGCGGCCATGACCAGCCCAAGTCGGCGAGACATTCCATCAACACGCGGATTGCGAAATTCTCTACGTTCGGATGCGGGCAATCGTAGGACAAGCCTTGCAGACTTTCATCGGCGGCAATGTAGGTAACAGTTCCGTCAGGCGAACGCTCCACGAAAACGGATTGGTCTTCGGAGCTTCCGGTAGGTTGTCCCCAAGCGTCAAGCTGTGTCCCGGTGACTCTGGTTTCTTCTACTGCATTTCCGCGAGAGGTTGCGGCGTCCGCTCCGGGAGCGAGTTGATGGATTACCGTGCGCTCGGAGGCGTTCATTATGCCCTTCATAAACTGTTCGTCTATGTGTTCCTTTTCAATCCAGCGCAACACGGCGGCGGCGGTTCTTGGAAGTCCTCTACCTTGACCAAAGAACTCTTGCTCGCAAGCGTAGTGAGTGAACTTGTCCAACGGAAAATCATTGTGAATCTGTTCACCCTTGTCGTTGTAACCAATGACACGAATTGCCACCGGCTTGCCAGCGACACGAATGATTCCGTTGTAGATGCCAGCCCCTTTGTATGCTCCTTCCTCTACTACTCCCATGCCGTCCGCTCGTAGCGTGTGGCTTGAACCATCGTTGACCGTGCTGGAGTAGGTGGACTTGCTCGCGCTGCCAATTAACGGTGACGAGACAAACTTGACCGCAGCCGTGCCGTCCTCGTTGGTGGTGAACACCGCAAGGTCGTCGCCGTGGATGTCCAAGCCCATGCCGGAAACTTTCACACCCCATGCGAAGTCCGTTCGCAGTTCGTTGAAAACTGCGTTCGGCAAGATTCTGTGCGTTAGATATTCTTCCGCAGCCTCTCCCCACGCTTCATCTTCGCCCATGTAGATAGGCAACCAATTTGAAAATGCCCACGAATTTTTATCGCGGATGGCGGCTCGTAGTGAGGGGATACGGCAACAGATTTGAGTCGAGATGCTGACTAGCTCCGCATGGTCGTATTGCGAGATTTGTTTTTTTACGTCCCGGCTAATCATTGGCCGGTTCTTGTAGCGTCCGGGGGATTTGCGCGGTGTAGGATAGACCGCTTGACCTTCTGGATTGTAGAGATAGCCGTTGTAAGCCATAAATTTGTCAGCGATAAACTTCTACCGCCATGACTCGTTCCCGTCGCGGGTCGGCAGGTTCGTATTGAGCGCAAAGCTCGTCGCCGTCGCCCGCTGTTGGACTCGTTCCCCGTCCACGCAAGAAAATCTCGTAGCGAACATCGCCGTAAAGATTCTTGATGTTGGTCGGTGTCACCTCGCCGGTTTCAACCATGAATCCAGAACTGGAATTGCGAAGTGCCTTTGTGTTGCCGGTGGTAAGTGCAAGCGAAAGACTTTTCGCCGTAGCGATTAGTTCTGGCACTGTCTTATATTTGAAGATTCTTTCCGGCACTACTATTGCCCGAAAGTCAATTAGCCCGCTGCTTTTTCAGTTTCAGGTGCAGCGGCGATTCCCAGAAACCCGCCTAGCCCGAACATGACCAGACACATAAGCTCACAATCCCAATAGTGGTTATCAGGTCTGGACTTTTCCCAATACGGGTCGCCGTTCTTTTTGAGAGTGCGATATTCCGCTGCCATTTGATTCTCGTAAGTCAAATTCCCTGACTCTTTGAGCAACACGGATTCCGGGAGTGCATCGCGGGACAAGCTCTTGAATTGCACCATGCCATTACCGCCCCGAATCAACTCTGCCAACTGGTCTTTCAGAGATAGGTTGCTCCATTCGTAGAGAGGAACTTTTATGTCCATCGGATTGCCCTGCCACTGGATGCGCCGGGATTGCGGTTGCATCGCCGACACGCCACGATGCTTGCCGTCTTGGTGACGCCACGACACACGCTTACCGCTGCCCACAAGCACGGTGTAGGTGAAAAGCATCGTCTGGGTAATCAACCTTCCATGCTTCCTAATCTTGCGCTGATAGGGAGCTATGTTGCGAGCGGCAGAATCAATGACCTCATGCCGCCATTGTCCGCCGTCTATTCCTACATTCTCATTTGAGATTTCCAACCTCTTTTGAACCTCTTGCCATTCCGCTGCGTTTGTAGCGTGACCTCTCGCTAGTTGAAACATATTGCCCGTCTTGTCTATGGCTCTGGCTACATACCAGAAATGTCCCATCGTAGATTTGCCAGTTGCCGCCGTGATGGTCGGGTCTTGCTGGCAATCAACGGACATAACCCGGCAGGCTTCGTCTTGAATCTTTTCTTTTACATCGTAGCTCCCGGTGATTACCGGAGCGCGGGGAACGTCAATATCCTTCGCCCATGTTCTAGCAGCAGTCTTTTGCCACCATTGTTTCAACGGTTCAACTATCCCAAACCGTTCCTTGTTCTGGATTGCCTTCTTGTGGTCGAGCATCATCGCGCCCCACGGCAAGCGGCGGTTAATCCATTGCGGAAAGTTGAACCCGACACTTCCGGGTAACGCCGTTGTCCTGAATGAAACGTAGTGCGAAGATTTGTCTAGTGCCTCTCTGGTTTCTGGCGTGTCAAACCACTTCTCGCGGCAGTCAAAACATTCGTAGAACGTGCCGCGCAAAATCGCAAGCTCGTTATATTCTCCGCTCTCTAGTTTGGCGTCGTCGCCGTATTTGAACCCGGAGTGAGTCCCATCGTCTCGCTGTCTGTGCCACGCTTTCCAATTCCATAGTTGCGGCTTTTGGCAACACGGACAAGCAACGTGTAGCTCGCCCTGATTCGTGTCCTCGTAGTGTCTGTCAAAATCAAACCCTTCCTCGCCGCCTTGCGATTCCAGAATGATTTTCTTGTCCTCTGCGTATTGCGTCGTTCTTGCAATCGCTTGGTCTATCATCCCCGTTGTCCCGGTGATAAACGCATCGCAAACTACAAAGCAGCCGAGGTTCAATCCTTGCGTGTTCGCTAGGTTCGCAGGAAGTATTCGTAGCGTTTTATCGGGAAACTTTATCGCGCCGTTCGTGATGTCAAACCGATTGAAAATTGTCGCCAGCTTCTTTTTGAATGACGGGATGCCACGGTAGTAATCAATGATTCTTGTCGTAGATTGGTCGTCTGCTACGTCACCCGAACCAAAGTAAATTGCAACGTCACCATTCCCGTGACAAGTATGGTGTGCCGCCATGATTTCAGCGGCAAATGATTTCACCGTCTTAACTCCGGCCTTGATAACAATTTTCCGAATCTTCGGATTATCAAAAGCGGCAAAGACCGGCTTCAAATAATTCGCGGTATCAATATCAAAAGCTAGTCCATCGTTATTGTGTCCCTTGCCCATTGTCGCACCGCCAAGATTTGCGATGCAACCGCCGTAAAAACTTTTGCCAACGCTTTTGAGCGCGAGAGATAGAAGCTGTTCGTTAGGCGGCACAATCATCCTCTATGTCGCGCATCATTTCGCGCCCCGCCTCTATCGTCGCGCTGTTGATTTGATTGCGCTGTTCCTCTGTCCATTCACCCTTCAAGTGACGCGCTACTATGCCGGAGAATTTCTTGTCGAATTGCTTTTTGACAATCGAATGAAGTCGCAAAACCGCCGCCGTGACTGTG
>JANNCH010000647.1:0-1687 GCA_031386315.1 Pseudobdellovibrionaceae bacterium | reverse complement strand
GCTTTGACCCTCTTGCTGTGCTTTTGCTAACATTTGCGCCACCTCTTGATGACGATCCGAAGGGAAGCGAGCTTGGAATTTATCAATGTCTTTACTTAGCACCTGTGTGCGCTCATTTGCAGTTAGTTCGTATGAGCCGATCTGCGAAGCATAACCAATAACTTTTGTTTGTGGATAAATTTTTTGCACTAACATTTGTGCGATAGCACCTGCCATCACTCGTGAAACGGTTTCGCGCCCTGAAGAGCGTCCACCGCCCCGATGATCGCTGTGTCCAAATTTAGATTTCCAAACATCATCGGCATGTCCGGCGCGTGGCGCATTTCTGATATTGGTGTAATCTTCTGATTTTGCATCTTGATTTCGCACCATTATAACAATGGGTGTGCCGAGTGTTTTGTTTTCGAAAATTCCGCTGAGCACTTCGGCTTCGTCTTTTTCCATTCGACCTGAAACGATTTGATGAGTGCCCGCATGTTGACCGGGTCTGCGTCGCTCTAATTGTTTTTTTAACAGCTCCACACTGAAGTCAACACCAGCAGGGCAACCATCTATAAGAACGCCAAGGGCTGCCCCGTGGCTTTCGCCGAAAGTGGTGACTTGAAATCTTGAACCAAAAGTATTGGCGCCCATTAGTTATCTCCAAATTTCGCGTTCACGCGATTCCAAAAGGCTTTTTGCCCTTGGGCTTGATTTAAAAACATCTTCAAGCCTGACTCGTAACTAGTATTGCAGCCTTGTGCGTATTCTCGGCCAAGTGAGTCTTCTTTATAATTTAAATCGATGACCATTGCGGGCTTCCATTTAGCCGGAGGCATTTGCATTTGCTCGCCACTAGAGGCCCTGGGGGCAGCCCAAATTAGAACTTTCGGTGCTTCTAATAAATTTTCACCATCACGAGGCTGTCCTGTGCGAGAAGAAAAGAAAATTGCTTTTGGTAAAGCTTCGCGAAGCATTTCAAGAACACCGCCGCCGCCCCAGATGGCAATCTGACTTTGTAATGGTGCTAAGGCACCTATTCCCTCAATCAGTTCAGCGAAACCTGCACCGTCCGTTGAAACACCAAACCACTGATGATCAGCATAACAAAGTGTGTTTACGGCGTTCAAGGTTGTAGTGGCCACTTCAGCTGCAGATTCTTTCAATGGAGCTGTTACCGCCGCCCATCGCAAGCCCAACTGTTGCAATATTGGAAAGGCTTGATTCCATTCTGTTCGTGCAATTTTAATCGCCAAAAATGGAATATTCATTTTAGAAAAATGATCCAAATGCTCGACGGGTGACAAACTATGTTTAACGGGATCGCCAAGGACAGCAGCAAATTCAGTGAATTTACTCGGGGTTACCAGCCAATAAAAAAGCGTCGGTTGATCTGGGGCCGAACCATCACCTTCACGCCAAAAATTGAGCATCTGACGAGGCTTCATAAATAATCGAAACCAGTTCCAACGTCCATCTGCCGAACGAGGCAATACAATATGAAAATGACGATCTTTTAAATGCCAATCGTATACTTTTTGCAGTTCTTCAAAAGTTTCGATCTCAAGACTTAGTTTTAGATAGATCGCCTTATCTTTAAAGCTGGTCAAGCGTGTCGTGGCAGTGACAATACTTTCATCTTCACGTCGCTCATGTAATGAGAAAACTCTTTTTTCTAGTGGAATATTTTGCAAGAAGGTTTGAACAT
>JANNCH010000177.1:0-9468 GCA_031386315.1 Pseudobdellovibrionaceae bacterium | reverse complement strand
GTGGTTTAGCTGATGCTAAACCACAGACCACAATATCAGCTTCGCCAAACACACTTGAAAGCTTTTCGATCTCACCTTGTGAAGCAAGAACTTTCACTGGAAACTCAGGGTATTGTTGTTCGATGGATTTTTTTAAATCTGCAAAGTTTTTTAAACTCCAGTTCTTTTTGCTATCACTGGTTAAGCATTGCAAATAAATCTGGCGAGCCTGGCCAATATCAGTGCGAATCGAATACTTTTGGTAAGGCAACTCAAACGCATTTCCTAAAAGTTCGATGTAATGAAAAAAAGATCGAAAGTTTTCTGAAAAATTATCATTGAAGTACTTCAACCATGCCGAATCAAGACCCAAAAGCTTTGCTTCTTGAATGTGCAAGCCTTGTTTTTGTGGAACATTGAGAGTCCCCATTAAAAACGCAGATAATTTATTATGGGTCCAATTAAGGACAAAGTCGAAATTTTCAGATTGAAGCTCATCAATCAATTGATCTAAAAACATCAATGGGCTGAATAAATTGTATGAAGATTCACCCATGGATCTTTGCAAAAGATCACGATCAAAATGGTGAACTTTTATAACTTGATCGGATACTAAATCCACAGCCGTCGTAAATTGCTTATTGATCAATAGATGAATCTCGGCTTGCGGGTACTTGCCATGCAAAGCCCGCAGCAAAGGCTTTTGCTGAATGATGTCACCTAATCTAAGCAATGAAACGACCAGTATCTTCACCGAATCAGCTCCCCCAGTATTTGAAAACGCAAACGCTGTGGCTCGCTCAGTTGGGTTTGATCTATGCTAGTCATGACGTCTTTGATAGATAAAAAGCCCTTTGTAAAGCTGATACTTTTCACTTCTACGCCCATATCAAATAGAAAATACTGCACAGACTCTGGACTGCGCCCAGTCAGATGAGCAAAAACATCAGATAATAGCTCAGTACTACCCTGCCACCCCGATGAGTACGTGACGACCAAAGGTTTCACATCGAGCACCCATTGGAATATTTCAGACAAAAACACATCTCTTGACGTCGAAAACTCGGCCCCCGTTAAAGTGCGAATATTCGCTCCACAGTGGCTGGCGCGCAAACTTTGCAAAAAATCTTCTGTGGGCTGACCAAGTACTAAAATATTTTTCATGACACCTTTAAAAAGCCAACTTTGGCTTTCAATTCACGTACATCATGACGATCTGGATTCCAAAGCAGCACTCTTTCGATTTCGATTTGCGCTTTAACCACATCACCATGCATGCAATACAAATTCAGTAACACCAATGACATCTCTTCATCTTGCTCTACAGAAGCTAAATAGCATTCAAGTGCCGTAATGCCCTTATCTAACTGAACATCACGCACAGCCCAGTTCGCTAGTAAGTGCGCTGCTGTTCTATTTTGTGGATTGATATCTAAAGCAGTCTCAAGATTTGCCCATGCAAGCTCTACATCACCGAAGTGATTATGAACCATTGCCAGTCCTACCCAGGCCTTATCATTTTCGCTGTTGGCTTCGATCGCTTGGCGAAAGCAATAAAGAGATTTTCCGAAATCATTGCGCTGCACTTCGAGTGTGCCAAAATTTACCAGCAGAGTGTCTGACTTCGCATTCAATGTATAGGCTTTGCTGTAGTACTCTTCAGCGCCGTCGAAATCACCCTGACGTACAAAAATATTTCCCATATTCTTGTACAATTCAAAAAGACTATCGCTTTCTTCAGTAAGCAAGGACAAGGCCTCATAGTACTTATTCAAAGCCTCTTCATCTTGATTCATTTTATAAAGAGTCGTCGCAAACTTAAAAAGACTTTCAAAACCATAGTCCACTGAAACAAGCGTACGACGTGCAATCATTGCTTCAGAAAAATTATGTTTCAACTCAAGACAATCACCCAAAAGATTCAAAGTGACTGGATGTTTTGAATCCTTATTGCATGCTTGGCGCAAGATATTCAGAGCCAAAGAATATTCTTTGTGCTTCATCAGCAGACGAGCATTCGCCAAATAACTGGCAATCTCAGATGAAATTTGCAAATCAGCATCAAACGACACATGCATCCCCTGCACACCGGGATGTGGTGTATGAACAGGCTGAGCAACTGGGGACAGATCACTGGACTTTTGAATGAACGGCATTTCTAGCATTTGCAAAGATCTCCTCTGCTATAACAGAGAGCAATGCGAATGCCAGACACTTAAAAGGTTTATTTCGATTGTAAAAGCTTTTGACCAGCAAATAAGCCATTTGTTTGACTGGATACCCAACCCCAATGTCAGGTTTTTGTCGGGAATTTTTTGCCTAGTCAGACTTTTGGCTAGCACGCACAGGTCTGTTGCGACTCCGTTTTCGAGGTAGAGTATAGCTTCTACTTTATACTTTGGTTCAAACGGCAGTTCCGAGAGAGTACTCTCGAAACTCTTAAACATCTGAGGAATTCTTTTGCCAGTGTATTTTGGTCTCAGGGCCATGATGGCCCTGAGAAAGGCTGCTCATGGATGGCCGCGCTATCGCAGTCACAGAAAGCAGCCGTAAAAACACCCTAAGCTTCTTCGTCTAGTCGTTGCTCAAACATCGGACTCTTATATCCGCTGATCGCTTTGCGATTTTTTCGCAAATCTTGCAATTCACGAATAATTCCGTTCTTCGCGGCTTCGATATGTGTCAACACTTCGATGTCCTGCTCAATGATACGCGTGACGTATTCATCTTTCACAGCCAAAGCTTCACGCGCCGTGCGCTTATGCTCTGAGGATGCTTTAGCGACGTCCACACTTTGAGTGTGTGCACGGTTCAGCTCAGAATCCAGATACTTAATAATTTCTAAAATCTTTTCGCGGGTGCGATAGAAATTTTCTAGATTATCAAAACTGTCTCGTGAAAAGTTAATGAGCTCTGTTTCGTTCAATGCATAAAATTTTTCTAGGTAGTGATTCTTTTCGTTCAGTAGTTCGATGATTCTTTCCATGTGTTTTCCCCTCTTAGCCTTGGTTTCCGGCGGCATCTTGATCTTTTTTCAATTTTTCAACAGCTTGTACCCAACCGCTGTAAAGGTTCTCGAGAATCTTTAGGCACGAGCGTAAAGGCTCGGGGCTGCCCGAGATATTCGCTTTCGTATATTGTTCCATGATGAACATATACAACTGCTCGAGTTGCACTGAGACGTCCCCTCCCACTTTGTGGTCCAGAGTATTGTTCAGTTCCATCACGATATCGAAGGCTCTACCGATATTATGACAACGGTCTGCTATTTTCTTTTCTTCCGCCGCCCTGATCGCAAGTTTTGTGAACTTGATACAAGATTCGTACAGCATTAGTAAGATCTTCTCTTTACTCGCGCTTTGTACCGAAGTTGTTTTGTACTTCTGATATGCATTCTTCATTTACCTTATCCCCCCTGTTTCATCGCTGCAAATGCGTTGCCCTGTTGATTCAAAGCCGACATTTTTGTTTCTAAATCTGCAAATTTATTTCTAAGCCCTTCCTCTTTACGAGTGAGCTGACGTTCTTTATTATCAATTCGTGAATTGATCTGCTTGATCTTTGAATCAAGACCACGTTTACGGTTGGCAATGGCCCCAACCTGGCCATTTAATAGATTACCCATGCCACGCTTCACACGTGTCACAAAGCCCGTATCAAAACCATCACCACGCAAGAAAGCGGCTACCCCTTTGGAATCTGTAGCCAAGGCCTTATTGAATTTATCTTGGCTGAAGGCAAGTGTACCGTTGCGGTTGAATTCGATGCCTAATTCAGAAACCTGTTTAATTGACGAATCCACCCCATACTGCGGATCCAGGATCACACTGCGTAAAGCACTTTCGATACTTCGAAGCATGCCGTCGCCACCCAAAGGACCCATACGTGGATTTTTTCCATCAGAGGCAGTCATCTTATGTTGATTTTGAATGAAACCCAAAGCGGCGTTGTAAGCATCAACAAAGGATTTAATCTTACCGCTGATGACTTCCATATTTTCTTTTACATTCAAACGGATTTCACGACCCGGTGCCGCTGATTTAAAATCGAGTGCCACGCCTGGGACTAAGTCCTTTGATTTGTTTTCAGGAAGTTCAATTTCAAATCCATTTACTTTAACTTTTGCATTTACAGCCTTGCGGCTTTCGTCAAAAGTCATATCCTGATCACCATCCAACAAATAAATCGACGGGAATGAAATCTGTTGATCACTTCCAGTTGCAAGACCCGAAACGATCAACTTGAAAGGATTTTCTGAGTCTTTGCGATCTTCTACGACCTGTGCGCGCAATCCTGTCGAAGATTTATTAATCTGTGAAGCAACACTGTCTAGTGTCGATGAGCCTGTGATATAAACTTCTTTTTTACCCTCAGGCGTTTCAAATTTAATATAACCCACACCAAGGTTTGTTTTGTCTTTGTCTGGAAATCCGTTGCTGATGGCCCCAGGCGACTGCGCAAGCTGCAACACTTCAACACTGTAATCGCCCGGAATAGCTGTTTGCGGATCGACGACACCATCAACAACATTAGGATCACCACTGATTAATTTTTTATCTAGAAAGCCCTGCGTCCCAGTCAGCTCACCCAGGTTTTTTGTGACATCGCTAATTTTTGTTTCAAGTTCAGTGACGAGTTTTAATTTATCTTCGTCTTTGCTCCGTGCAGTTTCCATATTCTTAATTGGAATGCGTTCAGCTTCGATGAGCTGATCTACGATATTGGGTGGTAAACCCGATGCCATTCCTGTGATACGAATCCCTGCCACGTTAAGTCCTCCATGACTATGCGTGTTTGTACTTCTCTATTCTTGCAGAAAGTCTAAGAGATCCGTGAGTCAAATAAATGTCTTGAGCAAAGGCCAGCCAGTGGCCTCTTGGTGGTCAAATGCAATTGACAACGATAGAGGGCAAAGTTCTTTGACGGTCTAGTAAATATCAAGACCAATCGATAGGAAGAATCTGCGGAGCTTAGTAAATATCTTTTTATGTCATCGATAGAAATGGTCTTTTCCAGACCATTTGCCTATTTAGAATTTTTAATTGGAATTATAACAGTCAGTTGAATGGTGTCTTTTGCGCCCACACCCATGTACTTTGCTTTTGCTATTTTAAAATCTTGATAGTTCAGCTTGAACTGCGCAGTCAGAGTGCCACCGGCCACTGCGTATGTACCATCGATTTTCTTTTCAACATCTTTTATACGTATAAGTGCTTCGCCTTTGCCTGCTTTGCCAGTGGCAGAAACAATAATAGCTTCTGGGTATTTTTCTACTTCTAAATTCTTTTTTGTGTGCGTATCTCGCAGCTCAATACCTGTGCGCAAATTTTTAAGCTGCACGATGCAGCAGCTGGCCTTTTGCAGATTGATCCGATGGCAATGACCAAAGTTCAACTTCTGGAATGCGACGAATGATATTGTCAAGGTTATCGCAGATCAGAACGTGCCTTGCACCCTCTAAAACTTCGAGTTTTACATGCCATTTATGCTCTTTGGTCGCTGTCAGACTGCGCAGATGATCCATCGCTTTTTCAAGCTGCTCATCTGTCATCGGTGGCTTTTTATCTTTTTGATTTTGATCGTAAGCCTGTTGTCCATTGGCATCCCTATCTTGGGTTTCATCAAATTTGATGACCCGCTCTGTCCTATCGACAGTGCGCGCTTCTGTGGGGATAATGTTGCTAATCAAGCCTTTGATATTCATTTGACATACTTATCGGCATATTGAGGTCGAGAACTTAATACGCGTCTCAATTCTAGACGTTGATAGGTATATTGAGCATTTCAATATGAGATTTTTCTGATGAAATCGATTTTGTTGATTTTGAAGCAGCGAAATTTATTAGCAGTAAGTTAACAATTTCTTTTCTGTTCAAAATGATGATTATCGAACAAAAAAGCTTGGGTCATCTAGTCTGCTGTGAAAGCGTGGTACCGCCGATTATCATATAGGCGAAAAACCCGATCCCCGAACTCAGACCCATGGCCAAAAACGGGGTTATACTTTCACGACTCTTGCTCAGTAATTCAATCCAAAGACTGACTTCGAGCGCTTCGATCTCATTCTCTGTTTGGATAAAAGCAATCTCACTAATATCCAGAAATTAGATCCTAACAAAACTCACTCGAACAAAATCAAACTCTTCATGGATTTTGCAAAAAACAATTCTTCCCCTGAAGTACCCCAGAGAGAATAACCCCTCTGGGTAGGTTGGTACCGGGATGGACGGAGAGGCCACCCCGAATCTTTTAAATAATATTATAATTAACCGATCAATTTCAAAGCCATGCCCGGAACTTGATTGGCTTGTGACAATACTGATGTATTAGCTTGTAACAAGATATTGTTACGAGTCATGTCAGCAGATGCCATCGCTACATCTGTATCGCGGATACGAGAGTTAGCTGCAGACAAGTTCTCAGTTTGTACACCCAAATTGTCAGCTGTAGACTGCAATCTGTTTTGCAAAGCCCCTAAGTTGGCACGAAAACCATTCACTTGAGACTGTGCACTATCGATTTTTGACAAAGAATCTTGTGCACCTTCTTTTGAAGTAAAATCAAAGCTAGCGATATCTAAGTTGTCGATTGAAGCATTTGTTTCACCTGATTTGAAGCTGATACGATCTGCTTCTTGGTCATTGTTCAAGCCTACTTGGAAATCGAAATCGCCGCCAGAACCATCAAGAAGTTTAGTAGAACCCCATTTTGTAGTCTGAGTAATACGTTGTGCTTCTGATTTTAATTGTTGAACCTCTTTATCCGTGAATCCACGCTCAACATCACCAACAGTGTCAGACGATGCTTGGATAGCTAGTTCACGCATACGAGTAATGATATTTGAAACTTCAGCCAAACCGCCCTCTGCAACTTGTACCATTGAGATACCGTCGTTCGAGTTGCGCGCTGCTTGTACTGAAGAGCGAATTTGTGATTTTAAATTTTCTGAAATCGCTAACCCAGCTGCATCATCAGCGGCTTTAGTGATTCTTGACCCAGATGCCAATTGCGCCATTGTCTTTTGAATTTCGCGCTGGCTGCCTGTCATTGTACGTTGTGCATTTAATGCCGCTACGTTTGTTGATACTCTCATTCCCATTTTCGAACTCCCCGTTTTGCGATCGCCTTCGTTACCTACTAAGGCTGATCAATTGTTACTTGTTGGTGACTTCCACTCTCGACTAGCTATCTGTCTAGCGATCTTCATCCGGCAATCACTCCGTTTGAATCTCTCGAACAGCTATGTTCTAAGTTTCCATCGTTGCTTCTGACATACCTTTCGGCGAGGTCGTGAAAGGCTTTAGTCGCGGCTTGCTTTTCTGGACTATCATCCAGATCAAACTAGACTTAGGTTTTGAAATCAGGACGAAAAACCATCTTTTTTCAGTACGAAGGTCCAGGGTAGTGGAAGGTCTGCACAGACCAAATAGATATCTAGCTAGCCCATAAACAAAATACTCGAGAGAAAAGCGAAAAGACTACACTCTGAGAGCGGCTCTAGACGCGACTTTCATGCCTCTCTCGGAAGCTGGCTCTGCATGCGTAGACGTTTAAACATTAACCTTCGTTGCATGCGAGCGAGTGAGGGAGGGGAAGTGCGCTTCTCTACTCAGGCAGACACGGGCATCGTGCCCTCGCAGCGCTTTGGTACCGCGTCGTGCGGGCGCTGAGGTCTGCCCGAGTAGAGAAGCGCACTTCCCCTCCCTCACTCACTCGCATGAACTAAGTCTTCTGTTTATTAAGTCTGCTTTTGTAGATCAGCTTCGATGAAGCACTATATATATGATGGATATGCTGGATTGTTTGGTTTGGTGATTTCGTTAAATCGAGATCTGCCTACTTATATATAGAAAGAATTTCATTTAGGACGATCAAGCCGTGAGTCGTTTGAATTGCGTGGTAAGGCTTCAGCCGAGGCGCGACAGAGAGAGCCGCGGAGGCGTAGTTCCACTACGCCGCACAAGGCGACCGACCGAGCAACGAAGGATCAAGCCTTACCACGCGATTCAAACGAAAAAACCCCGGGAGTCGTTAGACCCCCGGGGTGGGCTTAAGAAAGAGTGTGTGTGGCAACTCTTCCCTAGATGAAAAATGCCATTATCTTAAACCTTATAAAAATTTATTTAAAACCAATCCCCAAAGCACTTTCAAGTATCAGACTAAAATCAGACGAGTCTGAAAATGCGCTCGGGATTGGCAGTCTCCAGAGGGAGACTGCCGAGTAAGGTTCTTCACCTTGTTTATATTAGAGTAATTTCAATGCTAGATTTGGGATCTGATTGGCTTGAGCCAAAACCGATACCGCAGCATTTTGTAGAAGAGATGCAGATGCCATCTCGGCAGATTCTTTAGCAACATCTGTATCACGGATACGAGAGTTAGCGGCTGATAGATTCTCGAACTGCACATCTAAGTTGGATACTGTTGAATCCAAGCGACTTTGAACCGCACCAAAGTTAGCGCGCATGGTACTGACCTTCACAAGGGCATCATCTACCGATTGCAATGAATCACGCGCATCACTCTTGTCAGAAATTGAAAGCCCATCTACACCAAGCTCACTAATAGTAGCATCCGAATTCATATCATATTTGATAATATTTTCGTCACCACCAAAGGCACCGACTTGGTATTCCATCTCTCCACCAGAGCCATCTAGAAGTTTTCTGTCACCAAACGATGTCGTCTTTGCGATACGATCCATCTCTTCTACTAGCTGATTTGCCTCATTATTTAAGAATCCGCGCTCACGGTCACCAATTGTATCAGAAGCCGCTTGTACGCCCAACTCTCGCAAACGAATTAATATATTAGATACTTCATTCAATCCACCCTCACTGACCTGAATGGCAGAGATGGCGTTGAAGGCATTGTTTCTCGCCTGTGCGATACCACGTGTTTGTCCTCTTAAGTTCTCAGAAATTGCCAGACCTGCAGCATCATCTGAAGCTTTTACGATACGGCTTCCTGAAGACAAAGCAGCCGAGGCATGCTCTGCTCTCTTTTGCTGAACAGACAACGTACGTTGCGCGGCAATGGAAGCGGTGTTTGTCGATATTCTTAAGCCCATGAAATCCTCCTAGGATTTTTAATGCAGCAAGCACCATTAGCACCACACTTAAGTGCTCACTGCGGTTTTGTTTTTTACGTTCACTAACTAAAAAATTATTTAAGTAAGGAGGAGGGCAACCGGAGGTAAACGGTGATTGGTCGTTTGGTCCGCCGGTGCTTTCGCCTTTTGGAGGGAGTGTTCGTTTGAACTATTCCTTTTCAAAGCTATCATCCAACAAGTACGCAATACTTCTCGGCCTTGGTCTGGGAAACTTTAGGGCTTAAGTCCAGCCCAGGCCGTAACGCAGCGCATCTTGTGTGCGAAACTACATGGTGAATATGAAAATAAAAATTATTTTTCGGCGGGGCTAAAGTCCAGGTCTAGCTGGACCTTTTCTTCATTCCCCTGGTCCTCTTGCTTCCCTAAAGCGGAGAGTA
>JANNCH010000579.1:0-8381 GCA_031386315.1 Pseudobdellovibrionaceae bacterium | reverse complement strand
GTAACAAGATGCTGTCAGGCCTTGAGCCAAGTAGATCCACTACGTGTGGCTACCAAAGCAATCAGTGGTCTTTACGATGGCGCCTCTACAAAAGAGCTAGATAATCTATGTATCCAAACGGCTTCACTTCTTATCGGTGAAGAGCCCGAGTATTCTCGCTTGGCCGCTCGTTTGCTTTCTACATATATAGATGAAGAAGTTCGTTCACAAAAAATAGGATCTTTTGCCGACGCTGTGAATCATGGCTTCAAATTCGGTTTGATGTCTGAATCACTTTATAACTTTGTAGAGGCTAACAAAGCCGCGCTGTGTGCGGCGATCGAGCCTTATCGCACGGATCGCTTTGAGTATTTCGGCCTCAGAACCGTTTACGATCGCTATCTTTTGAAAAATCCAACGACTCGTCAAGTGATCGAGACTCCGCAGTATTTCTTTATGCGTGTGGCTTGTGGATTGGCTCAAACTATAGAAGAAGCTGTTGAGCTGTATCGCTTGATGTCCTCACACGATTATTTAGCGTCTACCCCGACCCTATTTAATTCAGGAACTTTGCGTCCACAAATGTCTTCTTGTTATCTATTGGATTCACCAGCAGATGATTTGAAAGCGATCTACGATAAATACACTGACATTGCTCTGCTTTCTAAATTTGCTGGTGGTATCGGCGTGGCTTACTCGCGCGTACGCTCGAGTGGTTCTTTAATCAAAGGAACAAATGGTCACTCTAATGGTATTATTCCTTGGTTGAAAACCATGGATTCATCGGTTGCGGCCGTGAATCAAGGCGGAAAACGCAAAGGCGCTGCCTGTGTTTACCTTGAAACATGGCACGCGGATATCGAAGAGTTCTTAGAACTTCGCGACAACACAGGTGATGATCAAAAACGTACCCACAATTTGAACTTTGCTAATTGGGTTCCTGATTTATTCATGAAACGTGTAGAATCTGATGCGATGTGGTCTTTGTTTGATCCACGCGTAGTCCCTACTTTTGTAGATCTTTATGGTCCTGACTTTGAAGCTGCCTACATTGAAGCTGAAGCTGCGCATAAGTATGTGAAACAAATCAAAGCGCGCGAACTTTACGCACGTATGATGAAATCACTCGCACAAACTGGAAATGGCTGGATGACTTGGAAGGATGCTTCCAATATGAAAGCCAACCAAACAGGCGAAGCCGGCAATGTGATTCATTTGTCGAATCTTTGTACTGAAATTCTTGAAGTGACTTCAGAAAAAGAAACAGCTGTTTGCAACTTGGGTTCTGTGAACTTGGGTCGTCATATCACAAACAACCAATTCGATTTCGAAAAATTAGCACGCACTGTTCGCACGGCTGTGAAATACCTCGACCGCGTTGTCGATATCAACTTCTACCCGATTGAAACAGCGAAGGATTCTAATCACAAATGGCGCCCTGTTGGCCTAGGCGTGATGGGCTTGCAAGATGCATTCTTTCAATTGAAACTTCCGTTTGATTCAGCAGCAGCCATGGAATTGTCTTCTAAAATTCAAGAAGAGATATACTACAATGCCCTTGTGGTATCTTGTGAGTTGGCTGAAAAAACTGGTGCCCACGGAGCCTTCGAACAAACTCGTGCTGCTAAAGGTCTACTTCAGTACGATCTTTGGGGTGTGACTCCGTCCAATCCTGAAAGATTCAACAAGCTTAAAGAAAAAATCAAAAAACATGGCTTGAGAAACTCTTTGGTAATCGCCATTGCCCCGACAGCGACAATCGCCTCTATCGTAGGTTGCTATGAAGCTATCGAGCCTCAAGTGAGTAATTTGTTTAAACGTGAAACGCTTTCGGGTGAATTCATGCAGATCAATAAATATTTAGTTTCTGATCTAAAAGCATTGGGACTTTGGAACGACGACGTTCGTAACGAAATCAAAATGCAAGAGGGTTCGATTCAAGATGTGGCAGCTATTCCAAATCAGTTGAAAGAACTTTATCGCAACGTTTGGGAAATCCCTATGAAGTCGTTGATTGATATGGCGGCTGATCGTGGTGCTTATATTGATCAGTCGCAATCTTTGAATTTATTCTCTGAGAGCCCGACCATCGGAAAACTTTCTTCTATGTATATGTATGCCTGGAAAAAAGGCTGTAAAACGACTTATTACCTACGCTCTCGTCCAGCAACTAAAATTGCTAAAACGATTCGCTCAGGTAGCAACGTTAGTTCTGCAGCAACAGATGCAGCTAACATCATTTTTGCTGAAGGAAAAGCTACCCAAGCGACCGAAGCTTCTGCGGCGGCGGCAAAAACCTACACGGACAGTGAAGTGATTGCTTGTTCATTAGAAAACCCTGAAGCATGCGAAGCATGTCAGTAAATAGAAGGATTTAATTATATGTTACTCGATCATGGATTTAACCTAACTTTAAGACCAATGAAGTACCCGATTTTTTATGAAATGTACAAAAACGGCATTAAAAACACATGGACCGTCGAAGAAGTCGACTGGTCCACTGATCTGGTAGATTTGCGAACAAAACTATCTGTATCTGAAAGACATTTGATCAACCGCCTTGTGGCATTTTTTGCGACAGGCGATTCGATCGTTGGAAACAATCTAGTCCTCAATCTGTACAAGCATATCAATGCTCCTGAGGCTCGTTTGTATCTTTCTCGTCAGCTTTACGAAGAGGCCCTTCACGTTCAATTTTATCTGACACTTTTGGATACTTATATTCCAGATCCAGATGAAAGAGCGAAAGCCTTCACCGCTGTTGAAAACATCCCATCGATTGAACAAAAAGCAAAATTTTGCTTTAAATGGATGGACTCAATCAACGACCTCGATACTTTGCAAACCAAAGAAGATCGTCGTCGCTTTTTGATGAATTTGATCTGTTTTGCGACTTGCGTAGAAGGTTTATTTTTCTATGCGGCTTTTGCCTATGTTTATTTCTTGAGATCAAAAGGCTTACTTGCTGGTTTGGCCTCAGGCACTAACTGGGTTTTCCGTGACGAGAGCATGCATATGGCTTTCGCGATGGAAGCCATCAAAACTGCACGTAAAGAAGAACCAGATCTTTTCAATGAACAAATGGAAGAGATGGTCACGCAAATGCTGGAAGATGCGATCGAATGCGAAATGGGTTTTGCCCAAGACATTCTTCAGCACGGTGTTGCGGGTCTTTCGCCAAAAGATATGCGACAGTACCTTGAGTTCTGCGCAGATCAGCGTTTAGAATCTTTACACATAGCTCCACGTTATAATGTGAAAAATCCATTCAACTTCATGGAACTACAAGACATGCAAGAACTCGCGAACTTCTTTGAGCGCCGTGTTTCTGCTTATCAAGTGGGAGTTTCTGGAGCCGTTGCTTTCGATGAAAGCTTCTAAGCTGCCAGAGAAATTGAACTTGAAAAAAATATTAACAGAAGCCAGTCTTTGGCTTCTGTTTCTTTTTGTCTGTGGTCTTATTGGATATGGGCAAGGACTTAAACCGCACTTCAAAGTTTCAGATTACGTCGTAAGTCCCAACGAAATTCACATTCTCACAATCTCGGATCACTTTTTTCCACCCGAGGTTATTCAAGAAATCGAACACTCGACACACACGAAAATTATTATCTCTACGATACAAAGCTGGGATCAATTAAAGATAAAACTAATTGAAACTCCATCACCAGAGATTGTATTTATACCATCTCACTGGGCACAGACCTTAAACAAAGAGGGTCTACTAAATACAGATCCCACTATAAAAACCAATCTGGGCGAAATGCTTGTCTCTGACTTTTCAGTTGATAGTCAGTTTTTCATTGCTACCTATTGGGCGAAGCTTAGTCTGATGACAACAACAGAAAAAGACAAGTCCATCGCTTTTTTAAATGATGCTGATTTATTTCTAGGTTACCTAGACGCACTTAAAAAAGACAAGCAAGACACCAATTTCATTAAACACACGATTAAAATATCTAATATGGATTTATGGTTCAAAGACACAAATATCGATTCGGCCGAGATCGGGCTCAGCACTCATATTTTAAGTTTAAAAAAACCAAATTGGAAAAAAACAAGCTATCCAGATTCGTTTTACACACTCGGATTTTCATTTGGAAAAAATTCAAGAAACTTAAAACAGAGTTTAGAGGTTTTAGAATATTATATGTCTTTAGATATCCAAATGCATCTGCAGGACTCTATTCCATTCGCTAGCACTCTGGCTGCAATCAATGAAAACCCTGCTGCGCCAAACGAAATCAAGAGCTCTTTTTTAAGAACTCTTGATTTCAATAAAATGATTATTTTAAAAAGCAAAGCCAGTGATGCGAATTCAAAGGCCAATCAGATCACGGCGCCAGATTCGTTCTAATAAATGAAAGATTGTCATTACCTTCAGAGGCATTGATGTGAACCGCATTGTTTTGATCGCGGGCCACAAGCTGCACTCTCAGTACATAGGAACCCACAGGTGGAATGCCATTTAAATCCACTGAAATACTAAATTTACCATTTTTACATGTTGCCGTTGTTGATGATTGATCTGCAGGACTATAAATATTAGGAGCCCCCATAGCACCATCGATAGTAACAAGTATTGAATTGCTTGGATGAAGTGACGCATAACACTCGCCACCAATATCAAGGCGAGAAGTTCCTAATCTCAACATAGGGGTATTGTATTTTGCTAGCCGAATATACATTTGATTGTCGTCAGCTTTTAACGAAGATGCACACCCAGGAGGACATGCGCTGGACTGAGCATCCGTAAATAAACCATCACCCGGCATTTGACTGCATGCTGACAGTAAACCCACAGATATAAGAAGACCGACAAGCCTAACGCCTGCCCCGCTCTTCAATACATGCTTTTGAGCCATAATTCCCCCACTCTTATATCTTACGACTTAAAAGGTCAGGAACTAAATGCCTTTCGAAAATTATCCCACTTTGAGACAGCCCAATGTTTCATTTCGAGAGGATTCATGAATAGAAAGTATACCGCGAGCATTGAAGCTGAAAATGGCATAAGGCCCATCAATAATGCAATTCCCATATGAAGGCCAAAGCCGATCAGAAATAACCAAGGTCGCATTCTTTTAGACATCACGGCAGGTGTAAAATAGATTTCAAAAATCAAAGTCGTAAAAGTCATGATCGAAATAAAGGTTGGGAAGTTTCGCAAAAAACTCATATCAAAGGCCATCATCTGTGGATTCGCGACCACATTCCATAGCGCTGTCCCATCCCACCAAGTTCCACCTTTGAGTTTTTCAAAGCCCGTATAGGCATAAATCACACAAAGTTGAATTTGCATCATGCGAATCATCACTGAACTTAAAATATCTGACGAACGAAACACTTTTTTATTCTTTAAAAGATTGAGTACGCTCAATCGCTCGCAGGACTGAGCAAAACAAAGGTAAAACATCATCACAGAACACAAAATATCAGCGCCAAAGTTGATCGCAAAATTACGCTGCAAAAAACCCATGTTCAAGATCCAGGCAAGTGTCATTAAAAATCGCCCACCGATTCCAAACAATAAAAGCACGAGCAACAAAACAAATACTAAGTGCACAGGCATATTCATTGAATCTGGCCAAAAAAACCAGGCAAAAGCAGGACGAATCACATCTGGAAAAATCAGCAATGCTTTTGAGCGCGGGATCCAACTTTGATCAGTATAATAATCTAGACTAAATTGTCTAAGACCATACATATACACCATCACCGACATTAAGACGATTCGCATACTTGCTAGCCCCAACAAATCCTGCGGAGCAAACCAAAAGCGATCCCACCAGTTCCAAGCACGAGCAAAAAGATTTTTCATAGTGGAAAATCCCCCTCAGGCGTGTCACATCGGAAGTCTATGTTGGCATAGGTCACTTCACGAGAAAGCTCTTTCACAGTGCTATTGTGCTTGCTCAAAACCTCATCCAAAGAGGCCACTGTTTCAGCCATTTGCTCGATATGCACAGACGTTGCATTTGGGTATTGGCGACACAACCAGGGACCAAATAAATTTTGCAGTCGATTGGGACCTATGATCATAAAACGCATCACATAGAGTTCGCGGCGGCGATTCACATCCATCACAGCCTTGTTTTTTTCTTGTGGAAAGTATCCAACGATGGGGTCTTGAACAGAGTCCCCGTCTGAGTTTAAAAACTCGATAAAGTATTTCAAATAGATAGTTTGCGCAGGATCAGGAGAGAAGAAATTCCAAGAAGCATTCAGCCCTACAATATTAGCATAGGGCGCAATATAGTGACCATACTTACGCCCTAAAAAAGATCCCGCATTGGGCATAACCACCATAGTGATTATGTTATAAACGATCCAAACGCTTAAAAAGATTTTAAGCGTGAGCGCCGCCTTCTTCATCAATATCATCCGCTTCTTCTGTGAATGGGAGTTCGTCATCAGCATCTTCTTCATCTGACTGTACATCAAAGTCAGCGATCGCGGCCGCTAGCTCTGCATTTTCGGAATCAGCTTCATTTACCGCGACCTCTGTGGTCAAAACATCGTCACCTGGGGCAACTGTGACATCCACAGGTGACGGCGGCGCTGCCAAAGCTTCATCATAACGCTTTAGCCAGTTAGCATCGCGGTTCGATACAGGCTCATTCATAGCAAGAGCTTCACGGATATTCTGTGCTTTTTCTTGATCACGTTTTTTAGCCTGACGAACTTTTTCTTCTTCAAAAAATTGCGAACTAGTTGTGATTTCTTCAAGTTGCACTTGGATTTTCATCAGCTCATCTTCACCTTGCGAGTAAGAATTTCCTATGCTTTCAGAAAGGGCATCAGTAATTGAAGATAATGTCGGTTTTTCTTCAGGCGTTTCTTCGCCAATACCATCTGGCAATAATTCATCGATTTGCGACAAGGTTGGAAGTTCTTTTAAATTTCTAAGACCAAAAATTTCTAAGAATTTTTTTGTAGTGGCATATTGCATAGGGCGACCTGGAAGTTCACTCTTGCCGTCAAAATTTGCTAAGCCTTTTTCCATCAAAGCACGCAACAAATGTCCGGACTCTACTCCACGGATTTCATCGATTTCAGCCTTAATAACGGGTTGTTTGTAAGCCAAGATTGAAAGGACTTCCAATGCAGGTCCAGATAACTTGAACTGGCGAGCCTTCAACGTGCGACGCAAAAATTCCATATTATCAATTTTTGTGCGCAACTGGAATCCACCTGGAACTTCTTCCAACGTGACTCCACGGCGTCCCCCTGCGTACTCGACGGCCAATTGATCTAGTGCACGCTTAATTTTATCTGTGCGTACGTTGGTACCTTTAAAGACAAGCTTTAATGAAGCAAGGCTCACCGGGCGATCGCTGGCAAAAAGAATGCTCTCAATGATAGATTCAAGGCGCTCTTCTTCAACAAAATAAACTTCTTCAATTTCAGCGGATTCAAAAGCATCTAGTTCAGTGCCTTCTAATGAAAGATCAGAGGCCAAATCTTCATTTTCGATGGCAGCAAGTTCTTCTTCGGCTACTTCGGGCAAGAAAGACTCAGTTAACTCTTCTTCTTGAAGAAAAAGTGAAGCATCTTGTTCGATATCAATATTATCAAAATCTGAGGTCTCTAGTGGCTCAGTTAGTTGATCCAACGATTGTTCAGCCGTTTGCTGAAGATCTTGTTGAATTTCTTGCTCAGCCTCTTCGACTTTGTTTTTTTTCTTTTTAGCCATATTCCCCTCTTAACTTATCTTAACTGATATTATATGTGTGCTTCAGGTTCAAAGTTGCCATTACTATCAAAAGCGATATCAGAAAACTCTTCAATAGTTTCACTCTCTAATGCAGCCTCGGCTGCCATTATTTCGTCATCGCTAGCAATCTCTTCGTTATTTTCTTCAGTCTCTAAACCCTCGTTAGACACAAGACTCATTTGCTCATTGTCTTCTGCATCCGTAAGAATGAATTCTTCACTCTCTGCCTCGGCGGCACTGTCTTTTTTAGCTCTTGCCATCATTTTTTCGGCAATCTCGTCGGCATCAATAGAGTCATATTCTTCGACACGAGAAAGCTCTTCGCCGCTAATATCTTTTTTAGCCTCAACCCAGATATCTGAATAGGTCTCGGTCTGATAAAGACTTACAAGCTCCATCTTACCCAGTTCTAGTAAAGATAAAAATGTAATTAAAACCTGACGGGATCTATTTTCAACAGTTGTCACAAGCTCCATCAAAGTCACCTTGCGGCCAATGATTAAGCGATCCTTGATTTCAAGAATACGGCTCGAGATGGATTGAGTTTTTTGCGAAACCTGATGCACTTTCTTTTTGATCGAGCGCAAAACTTTACGATAGGTCGAAATCAAAGAGAACAAAGCGTTCTCTTCGAGAACAATTTCTTCCTCTTGAGGTTGTAAACTTTCGCGTATTCCACGCAACC
>JANNCH010000553.1:0-4468 GCA_031386315.1 Pseudobdellovibrionaceae bacterium | reverse complement strand
TTTTTTCGCCTTCAAATTCAAAGTTTTTTCTATCAAACGAACCTTTAAAGTTGTGGATCAAGCCAATAGCGTGGCCTACTTCATGTAGAAGTGTTTGCTTGATTTCAGATTTAAATATTTCATTAAAGTCAGTTGCTAAGTACGCATCGTTGTAGCCTTCGTGAGCGTACATCATACAACCGCCGCGTTTTTTTGCAGAGCGATCAAACTTGGCATTGATTGCTAATAGTTCCGCCTTTTTCTGAAGCAAATCTTTGATTTCTGCAGAAAGTCCTGGCTGTGTACGTACCATTTCGCGAGCAATAATAGCTTCGAGCATAATTGGATCATTTTTAAAATCACTTGCTAATGCTTGCTCGATCACATTGCGTGCAAAATCCTTATTTGAGTCAAACTTTACATCTGATTCAACTGTACGCAATTTAAAATCTTTGCGAGATGTTCCGTTTATTTGTGCAACAGCTTTTCTTTCGATAGCTGGGCGAACCGACAGGACCAATTTGTTAATGTAAGAACTATAGAAGTTCAAAGCGGGACTCACGGACTTTTTAGAATCTAAAGACTCAGAGTTTGCAACTGGGGCTGCAGTGTTGGCCTGCAAAAGAGTTTGTGGATTCTTTGCATTTTGCTCAGCAGTTTGTTTTTGTAATTCATCTATGGCTTGCTGTTTGACCATTTCTAATTGTTTTTCGTAAGAACGCTGTTCTTTCAAGTTCGCCATAACTGCACGAATCTGCTGCTCTGTATTGCCAGAGTAAACAATTACGTTATTGGCCATTATAGTACCAGAGAATGGATTCGGTGCAGGTTGCGCCACTCCCAATAGACCATTTTCTGATACTTTATCCATGAACCAAAGATAATTTTTATCAAGATCACCCAAATGCTGAGTGGCTTCGTCATCTGAGTTTAAGATAATATAGTCGCTATCGCGGTATAAGTCAGATCCATTGAGGGCGCGTCTAAAAGCATCATTCCATTCTGCAACAACTTCTTTTGCGGCTTGCATGATGATTGCTTTTCTTTCAGCCGGAGCATCTTTTAATCCACCAACCCAATAGTTCAAGACTTTACCATTGCGGAAATCATGAATAACTGGTTTGTAGACTTCGCTGCCTTCACGGCCTGGGCGTACATCAGGTGAGTTGATAGTATCAGCTAATGTAAAAATCGCGAAGTTCATAGAGTTTTGGGCAGTAGGTGAAATGCTAGGTGCAAATTGTTTATCTTCGATTGCCGCTTGAGTTCTTTTACGGAAAGAGAGGCGTTCAACTACATTGTAATTAAATTGTGCATTCAAAGAAAAATATGCATCATTGTTTTTTGCTTGATTTGCGCACTCAGGGCGAACTGTATAAGAGCCTGCCAATGAGAAATTCAAAATGCCATCTTTGCTCAAGCGATTATCCGGATCTTGAACGGTAGATGAGGTATTAGCTGCCCAGCAGTTACCAACTTCAAAGAATGCCAATGGCGAATTTGCTATTGGAACTGTATTTTTTGTCCAGTCGATTTCGATATACTCGGCTTCGTTTGCAGAGGCATCGATCAATTTTGAAACGTTCAACTTAACGCCATCAGTATCAACGGTTTCAAGTTTAAAGTATTTCACAGGTACAACCATGAGTTCTTCTTTGTCCTTTGGACCCTGACCAATGTATTGAACCAATGCTTTTTGATTTCTTACAACTACGCGGTCTTTTTCGAATTCAAATTTAACAATTGAAAGATCGCCACTTGTGCCTGTTCGGCTCTCTAGCATCATATTCGATGCATCTTCAAATGTTCTGCGGAAGTAAAACTCACCACGTAAGTCTGCCAAGCGAATCGTATTCAAAGGGTCGATAATCCCAGTAGGGCGAGCACGTTCTGCGCGCACATCGCTCACGATTTCAACCAAGCCCTTTGAATCTTTTTTAGAAACTTTTGAAAGCTCTAATTTGCTATCTGTATTCGAGCGAGAATCAGCCAAAGTTAGATTCAAGTTTTTGTATGCCACTGGGACTTTTGCAACTAGGCGCAAGACACAGTTTTTGTCTTCAGATACACCCGCAGCTTCGCTGCATTTCAGAATTTCGCCATTCGAGTTGCCAGTTAAGAACTGTCTTTGCTCGTCTGCGCTCAAAGCTGAAAGGGACGTGATTTCGTAAACTTTCATGTCTTCGCTATCAAGACCAGTGAAAACCTTAGTGTCATCAGCAACGAATTTCATTTTGAAGCCATACTGAGCTTGCAGATTTGCTGCAGTCCAAGTTTTGTTATCTAATGAATCTGTCGTGAATAACTGGTCCAATTCTTTCTTCTGTTCAATGCTGCCAACATCTTTACGGGCTTCTGATGAAGTGTCGATTTTGATGTGTGTAGCCTGGCTAAACTCAGTTTCTTTCAAAGCTAAAACCGAAGTATTTTCATGCAATTCGTTTTTTGTGCGCTCTAAAACACCTTTAGATTTTATTTGATATTTAAATAAAGGGATCAAAACATTAATATCTGTGTTTTTAGCCAAAGAAAGTGTACGCATTTTTTGAGCAAGCACCATTTTGGCAACGATGGCTTTGCGAGCGTTCACATTGGCCGCTTTTTGAATGTCGATAGAGTATTTCACTTCATCAACAGAAACTGCCAATTGCTTTTCAAGTTTAGTTAAACCTGCAAGAGCACCTGACAATTTGTAAGCTGTCACATATTTTGAATCAACGCTGAAAACAATTTTAATAGCTTGTTCTTGGCCAGCGATGTCCAAGCCATCGAACATGAATCTTAAACGAGCAGGTATTGAAGAACTCTCGGTATCGATATTCACGAGACCTTTTTCTTCAGAAGCTTTATTACCTGCAAAGTCCTCGGTGAGGGCTTTATTGCTAGTTTTTGTATTGGCTTGAAAGCCCGACAGATCTGTTCCGAAGTCGCTGATGGCAAAAGTATTGGACTCTTCCCCGCCAGGTAGTGCGGCATCACGTTTCTTAGTACAACCTGTCGCAAAGATGGCAAATGCCAGTCCGACAATAAAAGTTTTGCTGAAGATGTGTTGTTGTTTTCTCATATCTGTCTCCGATCTTTCTAACCCTAGAAAGCTAGGGTCAAAGTCCCATAAACGATTGAACTATTCTCATTAATTAAAGCAAAATTAGAGTCTTCACCGTTGGCTTTTAAGGCAGCACCACTATTTGTGTGTCCTAAAGCCGTTGAAAAACGCTCGTTGATTTTATAACCAAGTTCTTGTGCGTGCTCGAAAGCTTCAGACATATTGTTCTGATAGCTCCAGCCATTTTTATGAATGAATATAGTTGAAATTGAAAAATCACCGAAGGCATAACCAAGACTTAGGGATTGGCTGAATGAATATTTATTCAAAACTTTGCCATTGATGTCGGTGTCGAAATCGTGAAAGTTCTGTCCACCCGAAATAGATACGGCTAAAGAAAGATTTGGATTCACTGTTGGGTTGAGCGCAAAGCTAGTACCAACGCGAATACCGCTTTTTAGATTCTGCATAATGCGTGATTTTTTTGAAGTTGCTAGAATAATAGTCGTACTAGGACTTGCCATCACATAATGACCAAGTTCTATAGGTGACTTACTCAAAGAAAGACTTGTATCTGTAAAATCATTGGCCTCAGAGTCTTTAAGATCTTGAGAGTAACCAGACTTCACCGAAAGACCGAAGTTTTTGCTGAGTTTATAGACCATATTTAACTCGTAATCCATCGAATCACCACGGCTACCGTCTTGATGATCGATCAAATTTGTACCGCGAGTGGCACCCAGGCTTCCGCTGAAGGCGCTTTGAGGGGCCAATGCGCGCTCGATATCTTTTGAAAAATCCTTTGAAGTTGTAGAAACACTATTTTTTGAAGTATTCAGCAGTGCATTGCTAGCTACTATTGATGTCGCCGATGCAGATGTTGAAATGGGCGAGAGCGCTTTTTTAGTTTTCTTTTGAATACGAGCCGTTGTTTTGATCTTTGTATTCGCTGACTTAACTTTTGTGACAGCAGATTTTTTCGCACTTTTTTGCGTGGCAGCCATAGATGACACTGGAAAGCCCAAGGCGAAAGCCATTGAGATTGCCAAGATTGTCATAATGATTGCTTTAAAAGCCATATACTCAAACTCCCGATGGTTCTTCCATCTAAAGCTATGAGTTGCAGTTAAAGTGCCACTATGTGGCCTCTGGGTATGTAATATTTTCGAAATGAAGATAAACAAGCTGTCTAAACTTTGAACAGCAGCCCTTCTGCGCGGAGCGATTAAAAAAATTTAAAGCTGTCTGAAGTGTCTCGATTTGAGACGCGAGAGATGCCACGCATGGACTTGAAATTTAGCCCTTTCGACGACAGTATTTGCCGTAAGGCACAGAGTGCAGCGGCATCTGCCGCGTAACTGGAGTAACTTCTTCTATGTCGAGCTTTGATAAAATTGTTATTTTCACAGACGGTGCTTGCTCTGGCAACCCAGGGCCGGGTGG
>JANNCH010000546.1:0-4696 GCA_031386315.1 Pseudobdellovibrionaceae bacterium | reverse complement strand
AAATCCCCAGGTAGGGGCGCGTCTGTGTGCGGCCTTCAATTTCGTAAAGAAATTAGAACCCGATATGCAAGACCGCGCTATGGCGCAAATAAAGCGCATTGTAGAAACGAAAGAACTTTCTAAGAACTCCAGAGAGCTTTTAGAGTCTGCGCTTAAGTAAAGGGCTACAAACGCCCTCAACGCCTATACATCTATGTAATTTTGTACTGCTGTAAGCTCTTTAACAGATTTTTAAGAAAAGTTTACTGGAATAGGTCGTATAGACTTTGTATCGCCGCCTCATATATCGGAGTGACAATACAAAAATCAATCAACTCAATTTTGGTTCTTTTTCTAACAACGATCTCAGCCATGGCTGCACAAGCTACCACCTACGAGCCCGGCACTCATTATCACTTTGATTGCATAGAAAAAGACATCACCAGTCGCAATCCCCTTCTCGCCAATGGAATATACAATTACGAGCCTCTTTCTTCTTTTTGTGGGGATGGGGGTGCGTTGTGTTTTTACAGCTGTTATGGATGGATGGATTCGATAGTGCGGCCATCCGTGAGCATGCCTTTCAGAATCGCATTGTGCGATTCTGACCAAAAGACCGTTCGAAGAGCAAGAAAGCGTTACCGAACGACCGAAGTTTTACAGTGTTGCAAGAACTCCTGACGAGTCTCGGCCTTGGTTTTGAAGTGTCCACGAAGATCTGCGGTTGCAGTCGAACTTTTCGAGTCTTCTACCCCTCGCGCGGCCACACAGTAGTGTCGAGCATTGATATGAACAGCCACGTGGTCAGTTTCTAGAATGTATTGTAGGCAATCGGCGATCTGTTTAGTCAAGCGCTCTTGAACCTGTGGACGGCGCCCAAAATACTGAACAATGCGATTGATTTTCGAAAGACCGATAACTTTTTTATTGGGGATATAGGCCACCGTAGCATAGCCATCAATGGTTAAAAAGTGATGTTCACAGAATGAAAGACATTCGATCGCCTGCACCACGATCATTTGATCATATTGCATTTTGTTTTCAATGATTGTGATTTTCGGAAAAAAATCAGGGCTCAGACCACTAAATATCTCTTTCACGTACATTTTAGCGATTCTTTGTGGCGTTTCACTCAAAGAATCATCCGACAAATCAAGCCCCAAGGTTTCCATGATTTCAGTGAATTTTTCGGCGATGATTGCGATTTTTTTATCATCCGACAAATTGTTTTTAAGCATCGGGGTCGGTCGCACATTCGCAAGAATTTCTTTAACACTCAGGCTTGAATTATTTTTTTTATTTGCTGTTTTTTTTGATTTTTTTGCCATGATTACCTCTACCCCAAAACATAGGTACCAGCAATTACAAATGAAGATAATTCACTGAAGCCTTCGTTATGTAACAAGTTTTGACACCCCTCCCAGCCCCAACTGCAACATATTCCAGTCAATCATGGCTTTGACTTGGAACTAGCTTTGCACTACTGCCAAATGCCTAGCGACTCATAGATTCGGGGGAATGTTTATGCATATGATCCATCGCTGTCTTTTATCAGCTTTAGCAACAACTCAGCTTTGCAGCTCAATTGCGCTTGCGTCTGACTTTGTTACTTTGACTGATGTTGGTACGAAGACATCTATACAAAAACATTTAATTAAAAACGCAATCAGCGTACAAATCACTCCGCGTGGTCAAAAGCCTTTTGATACTAATTTATCGCAGGTTTTGGGTAATTTAGGTGCTAACGTAGACGAAGGTTACTTCCCTACCCAGAGCTTTTCGGTTTCTAAGCCTATTCGCATCGAAGATTACACCGATCGAAACGCTGAGGCCGTTAAAATATTCAAACAGGTGCGTGAACTATTCACTAAGTGGTTTGTTGGTTTATCAATCAACGATCCTCGTCCCAAAGTTGAAATTGGTGAGTCTGGTTATACGGCTCAGTTTTCGCGTTTTGGCTTAGTCACAGATAGCTCACTCATGAGCAAACTCGGCAAACGCGACGGTGCAATTCTTGCCATTGAACTCGAGATTAAAAAACTCAACATCGGAACACGCGGCATTCAAGTTTGGGATTTAGAAAATGAGTTTCTCGGTAAAGCGGGACTTGAAGATGTGAATCTACAGGCCGGAAGCGATGGAAATCCAATCAAAATGCGATTGCCATTTTACATACGAGTCAACAGCGAGGGCAAACTTGTTTTTGAAGCCCTCGAAGTCACGCAAAATTTAGATTCGGTGAATATCGATATCGACTACAAAAAGTTGGTCATTCCACAATTAGCTGTACTGATCAATGGCAAACAGTACAACTTGAACAATCAAGAAATTGAAAAACTAATATCTGATAACATGCCTGAGTTACTGATCACGCTGCGTAAATACATTGGCAACTTTGCAAAAAAAGATTTGCCCGCCTTATTGAATAAAAAAATGGCAGAAGCCCTCAGTGGTTCACTTGAAGAAACACAAGAAATGAAGCCACCAGGTGCTCCCGAAGGTGACAGACGTCCTAATTTTAAATGGGGATTTGTATTATCATCCATTAATTTACAAAAATCGCTCAATATCAATTTACACGCTTACGCCGAAGACACACTCAATCCAAACTCGGGCCTAACAACTACAGATGGCGCTCGCGGTGTTGCTGAAATGAATGGAATGTCAGATTCTGATTATGATATTGGAATGGCTTTGGATCGAGGATTGATTAACCGTATTTTAAAACTAAGTTATCAACGTAAAAATTTTGAAAAAATAAAAATGTCCGATGGCAGTTCGATGAAGTTGATGGCGAGTCCATGGATTGACTATATAAAAACTCCGTCTTGGGGAAAAGTCTACCCTAACGAAACTTTTATCAAATTGCATGTCTCTGTCGAGAATAAGCCTGACACTGTTTGGCTGAAAAACACCATCACATTGGATTTCGATATTATCGCTGTGCTTAGAAATCCAAAAGGCAAAGAGGGAATGCAAATTTTCTTAAAAGCTATTGATTTAGAATCTCTTTGGATGGACCCAAGTTTCACCACACCCCTCGGGCGATTGTTTCCAGGAAAAATTCGCAAAGGCATCCAAGAAAAACTCTATGAAATTAGCAAGCCGTGGGCAGCAAAAGAACAACCTATTGAAGGCAATTTGCCAATGCCCCCTGAAATTTTAGGAATGAAATTGGACTTGCAAAAAGTTTCGATGGATTCCACTGGCAACCTGGTGATGTATCTAAATTATAATAAAGATTCCGTTCGCAAAAATAGTTTAAAAGCGGCTCTCGCTGAGGCAGGCAAATGAAAAAGCATATAAAAACCATTAAATTGGCGATTATTAATTTTGTAACTCTACTCATCGGTTTGGGATTACTCAGTGGATCTGTTTCATTGAAGAATGCGCAAGCCGCACGTTTTGAGACCATACCACCTGTTCAGATCACTCACCTCGGTAATTATAAAGGGCAGTATCTAACTGTCCTCTATGCGATAGGCTCGCGACCATTTATTTCAACTGAAGCCACACAACTGACATTGACCCAAGTGAAAGACTCTCGAACTGTGTATATCACCTCGGATAAAATGGCGCTGCCCGCAGTGCAGGTTGAAAAAGAAGGCTTTCGCCCCTCTTACAATATGATTGTTGTGATTGTTTCACCGAAAGCAGATTTTGGTTGGGTGAATGCGGATGGCACACGTCCACAGGGCACGTCGATGACAAATAATAAAGACGTGGCCGTTTTAAATATTATCAATAAAGTGAATGTTGATAATTTTATCACAGCCAATAGTTCAAATACGTTGCTCGAAATCGACCTTAAACGCTAACGCTGCCCCTCAACATTGCGCTTGGCGGGCACCTTGTTCTGATTACGTTAAGCTAGTCATCATTGCATACGACTTTCGGGAATTAGCGGGATCTTTCTTTAATTAGTGGGTATTGTGTGGGCAAGCTCCTTCGACTGGATCTTGGCAACTCCGTTTTCGCCTAAGCTCAGTTTTTTATTTTAACCAATGGCTCAAACGGCAGTCCCGATAGACTTTCGCGACTCTATAAAATCAGGAGCGCTTTTTAAGAGTGTATTTTGGCCTGAGTCACACGATACGATTCAGAAAGGCCTGCACACGTTCACACTATCGAATCCACCAATCACAGCTGTATGGGTTTTTCACCAGCCCTCATTAAAAATGTGGGCAATAGTAAGTTCGCATAGCCTCTTCTGAAAAGTGAGGAATTCAATGGTAAATATATTTTATCGGCCGTGTGAAGAAGTCTCTTTTGTCGTAAAGTAATTAAATAATAACCGCATGGCGCTCGACATCGAGTGCTGGTGATTTTAAAATTTCAACGCGAGCCTCAAGGTCCTTGAATTTTTTATGCGCAAGAGCGATTTCTTCGTCGATTTTTTCGCGACGGCCTTTGAACAAAAAGTATTTACCCTTGGCGCGATAATATCCACGGCTCATATCTAAAATCACATCAATGGGTTTAAAGCCACGGGCCATTATCAAATCGATATTGTTTAATACCAAAGGGATATCACCATGGATTTGAATATTTGGAGTGATTTTTTTGCATAAATTTAAGAAATCTTGTTTCAAATGACTTTTCTCGTACAGATGGAATGTCGTTTCAGGAAACTGCAGGGCATAGATAACACCTGGCATGCCACCACCCGAGCCAAAATCGGCGACATTTTTTAAACCTGTGGGGAACATTTTGAGTG
>JANNCH010000643.1:0-2205 GCA_031386315.1 Pseudobdellovibrionaceae bacterium | reverse complement strand
CCTTTTTTAAAACAGCCCAACTTCGCAGCTTTTCGCGTGCCGCGGAGTCCTTGGGTATAACTCAGTCAGCCCTTTCACAGCGTGTAGCTAAATTAGAAGACGAGCTTGAACTGACATTACTTATTCGTGATCCAGCGGGACCAATGTTAACCGAGGCCGGGGAAACCCTGCTTCGTCATTGCCAGGTTTCCAGTTCGCTAGAGCAAGAGGTTCTAGGGCAGTTGAAATCTTCGACAGATCAATTTCGAGGATCTATTCGAATTGCGGGATTTTCATCGGTGTTAAGATCCGTCATTATGCCAAGTTTGGCAGAATTTTTAAGAGAGCACTCGCAAGTGCAATGCGACTTTCGCAGTTTTGCCATGGATGAGCTGAGTGATGTTTTGAGAAATGCAGAAGCTGATTTTATTATTTTAGATTATCGATTGCAAAAAAAAGGCATCGTTGAACATATTTTGGGTCCTGAAGAGTATGTAGTCATTGAAAGTGTGAAGCACAAAGTTCCAGAAGGACTCTATCTGGATCATAGTCCGCAAGATCAGGCCACAGAATTGTTTTTTCAAAATCAGAATCAGTCGCAGTTTCCAAAAAATTTCAGACGTTCTTTTATGGGCGATGTGTATGGAATACTAAATGGCACTGAGCTAGGATTGGGTCGTTCGATTATGTCTAAGCATCTACTCAAAGAGAATAAAAAAGTTCGAATAGTATCAGGCTATAAACCCTATCGCAGGGATATTACTTTGAATTATTTTGAGCAGCCCTATTACTCAAGGCTGCACCAAGAAATTGTACGACAGCTGACGAAGAATTCCGTCAGCCATTTAGAATAATTAGAAAATTAGATAGTCGGGTAGGTTTCGCCCGTGTTCGGGTGAATCAAAGTTTTTGAATTTTTGTAAATACGCGCCGTTTTATAAAGCTTCACTAGAGCAGTGCTCTTTTTCATGTGGCGATATTTTTCCGGAAAATCTTCTTTTAACAAGTTATGAATTGTCTTTGCATGCTTTGGGTTCACAGTCGGGCAAATGTGGTGCTCAACGTGGTAACCAAAGTTCAAGTGCAAAGCTTCAATCCAAGAAGGACTTGTCACTGTCAAAGAGTTCACAAGTGGGTCATTGATTTTAGTCAATGGACTCAAGTTGTGATTCGTAGCTGTATAGCTAGTCGCCACATAATTTTGAACCATGAGTGGAATAACAAAAGTCCAAATTAAATTCTGCGGACCCAACCAGTAAAGAAATGTAGACCAAATTACAATTTGACCAACAAACTCAATGGTCACCTTGCGATGATTCATGCGCTCGAACTGAGCGTTGCGTGAACGTAGATATACTTGCGAGAAAAAAGAATGGAACGAAAACCAAAAGAAGAAATAAAAATAACTTCTTAGGTGCCCAGAACCCGGAGTCCACGGGAAGATATTTTGGCTAAATTTGCTGTGTTTGTAGATACGCATTGTCGGGAAAGCATCTGGATCTGCGATGATGGCTTGGGTGTTTCCATGGTGTAGGTGATTATGCCAGAATCTCCAGAATGTCGGAGAGATAAAGAAAGGCATAAAACCAAAAAAGCCAATGATGTCTTGAAGCTTACGACTGCGTACGACGCTTCCATGAAGTAATTCGTGAGAAAAGAAAGCCGTGCCGCCAAAACAAGATCCTGCAACAAAACCCAATAACGCTTTAAAGTACCAAGGAGTTGTTGGCATACTAATCAATGTCAGGCTGGCTACAGCAACAGCTAAAAAGCCGACCATGAACGCAAAACGAGAGGGAACTGGTTCAAATACAGAGGCCGGCAACTTTTTACGAAAATGCTGTACATAAAAGCTTAGTGGCTGCAGAGCATCTGGATCTGGAGTTGTTGTCACTGTTGTTTCTGGAGCGTTTGTATCTGTTGTTTCAAGTGTTTCAAGCATTTCTAAGATTTCCTTGAGTCAAACTCGACAAAAATTATTGGGAAGACGGAAGGTAGCGCTAAAGATCCATCATAGCAAGTTAACAAGAGTTTTTCACCTCTATTACAGTGTAGAAAGTAAGAACTTTAGATTGTAATGATATATAGCGTTAAGGTCCGCACAAAGTCCTGACAAAGAAGTGTAATTTTCACAATAGATCCTACCTAGTGCGGGGACCTATTGTGAAAATAGACTATCTACTTTATTCGGCATCTATTCCGCAAATTGCACGGGTACCAGTTGGG